>JAEZMC010000378.1 GCA_023435805.1 Bacillota bacterium
GGACTTTTATCGCTAATGGTTCAGTCCGGCCTGCATGTGCCTGTTGAAGCGGGCAGCGAATTTGCGGTTTTTACGGATATTCTGGCGGATATCGGCGACGGGCAAAGCATCGAGCAATCGCTGAGTACCTTTTCGTCACATGTAAGGAACATTTCCACTATTATTGAATGTGCAAGCCCCAATACCCTTGTTGTAATGGATGAGGTGGGCGCCGGTACGGACCCGTCGGAAGGAACGGGGTTTGCGGTGGCTGTTCTGGAGGAGGTATATGCCAAAGGTGCAACGATTCTTGCTACGACTCATTATAATGAGATCAAGGAATTTGCAGCTGTGACACCCGGCTTCAAGAACGGCTCCATGGGCTTTGACATCCATACCTTGAAGCCGCTTTACAGCCTGAGCATAGGACGGCCCGGAGAGAGCAACGCATTCCTGATTGCATTGCGGCTTGGTATGAGTGCCAGGCTTATTGAAAGGGCGCATGAAATCACTTATAAGGAAAAGAAAGATTACTCCGGGGCGATTGCCACAGACAGTGAAAGGCTGGTCGACCGGGAGGCGGTGGACCAGCACAGGGAGCAGGCACGGGAGGCGGATAAGGCTGCGGAACGCAGCAGACGCGCCGATGCGGCGGTTAAGCAGGCACAGCAAAAACAGCGAAAGCACTTCAACACAGGGGATTGCGTCTACATCAGCACCATGTCCAGAACAGGCATTGTCTGTGAGCCTGAAAATGACAAGGGTGAAGTGGTAGTTATGGTGATGAAGAAAAAATTCAGGGTCAATGCAAAAAGACTTTCCATATATATTGAAGGGAAGGAGCTGTACCCGGAAAATTATGATACGGATATTGTGCTGGAAAGCAAAGAGAACAGGAAAAAGAGAAAGCTGATGGCCAAACGTCATATTGAAGGTCTGGTCATTGAAAAAAACAGGGAAACATGAACGGCTGCAAGCTGTGAGGATCCTCCGGTTATGTGAACCCGCCGGGCTGGGGATGCATACTATATAGTAGCTTTCACAGGGAGATGAAGAGAATGTATCCAAATGGGGTTATGAACAGCTACGGCAATACGAGGCAGACCGTTTCATATATCAGGCTGCTGCATGCATCACCCGGCGCGCCGGCGGTAGACGTTTACGCAAATAGCAGCCTGATTGCCCGGAACCTCGCCTACAGGGGGTTCACCGAGTACATGCAGATATTGCCGGGTAGATACCATGTTGTGATTTTTCCGACAGGCACGACAGGCCCGGCGCTGGTCGATACGGAAGTGGAGGTGCCGTTCAAGTCCATCATTACGGCCGCAGTGATCGGCATTGCGCCAAATGTGGGAATAAAGGCGTTTTTCGAGCCGGTATTGCAGATTCCGCAGGGAATGCTGTATTTAAGATTTTCCAATCTTGTACCGGATAGTCCGGAGCTCGATCTGGCGCTTTCCAACGGAACAATGCTGTTCGAAGGGGTATCGTACGGGGCCGCCACGAATTATATCGCGGTATATCCGGGCGATTATACCTTCACATTACAGCAAAGCGGCACGGGCAGAAGATTGCTGTATGTGCCGAATATACATTTGCTGCCCGGAAGGTTCTATACCGTCTACGCTGTCGGCCAGGTGGCGGGCAATACGCCGCTGCAGGTGCTGATACCGCTGGATGGAAATTCATACATCAAACTGCAGCTGTAGCGCTTTCACTGCGCTTATTTCAGGCTGCAGAACCCCTTCAGCTTCTGGATGCTGCGCGGCAGGGCGTCTTTTGAGTTGCCCCATGGTGCTTCTTGATAACGGTAATCAAATTTTTTCGTAAACCAGTCCAGTTCCTTTTCAATTCTGTCCAGATGTTCCACCTGCTGCTGCAGCAGCAGACTCACAAATATGGTGCATTCCTGCGGTCTCAGATATTTGACGGACGCTTCCACAAGTTGCTTGAGGTGCTTCATGCAAAATCCCTTTTTACTTTCAAAAAGCTTTCGAAAATCCTCCTCACGGGACCAGAGGTACATGATCACATCCATATATCTGTCCATGGTGTGCTCCAGCCTCCCGCAAATGGTGCAGCTGCGCTCCAGATTGTCAAGCATCGCAAGGAGCCTGGCGGCGACCTCGTTTCCTCCCTGGCCTCTGGATGAGAATTTTCCGGTCAACGCGCCTACCAGTGGTTTGGGCGCTTTCATACCCTTTACTGCTGCATCGGCCGCCTTGCTTAGCTCCTTCAGCTTTTCCAGCTGCTCACGCAGGTGGGTATCTGTCTCAAGGCCGAGCCCCAGTCGATTTTCCTGCCTGTTGTACAGCAATTCAAAGTGTCTGCGGCAAAAGCCCTTTTTGTTCGTCTCGATTCTGCAATCGGGCTCCATTAAGGCCGCGCCCAGGTAGTAGTCGGTGTATTCATCCTCCAGTTTCTTTTCCAGCAGGCATACCGGGCATTCACAATCCTCCCCAAAGGCCTCTGTTACCGGTATGGTATATATTTTTTCCTTCATCGCGCTTCTCCTGTTATTACCAAGTTCATTTCGCCGCCGGCAGGTGCGCCCGGACGGATTGTCTGCTACAATGGTAAATGGTTCATTAAAATGATTATAACATGAATGAAGGGGAATAAACAGCTTCAGGGCAATTGACAAGGAGGGCGGTTATGTATTTCAGAGGGTACACCATTGATATAAATGAGCAGGGCATTACTGTCGGCGGAGTCAGGGATTTTGACACAACGCACATTTTCGAATGCGGGCAGTGCTTCAGATGGCGCAGGGAGCCCGACGGCAGCTACACCGGCGTGGTGCGCGGGAGGGTGGCCAACGTGGATTACGGGAACGGCCGGCTGGTTATTCGAAATGCCACTCCGGAAGACTTTGAGCGGATATGGTTCGATTATTTTGATCTGGGCAGGGATTATGCAAAGATCAAACAGGCTGTCTCTATTGACGGGATTATGAAAAAGGCCGTGGAATTTGGAAGCGGTATACGGCTGCTGAAGCAGGAGCCCTGGGAGACGTTGATATCCTTTATACTTTCCTCCAACAACAGGATACCCAGGATCATGAAAATTATCGATGACATTTCCAGGTTATACGGGGAGGAGCTTGAATACAACGGCAGGAGCTTTTACGGCTTTCCCGATGCGCAGTGTCTTGCAGCCCGCAGCCTGGAAGAGATCCAGGCATGCAGAGGCGGCTACCGGTGCGCATATATCCAGCGTACGGCTGCAAGGGCGGTTTCAGGTGAATTTGATTTCCTGAGGCTGGCAGACCTTGCGGACCTTGGAGCTTCGGAGGCCCGGAATTATCTGATGCAGCTCCACGGCGTGGGAGGTAAGGTGGCGGATTGTGTCCTGCTCTACAGCGGTACCAGGTACGATGTTTTTCCCACCGACGTATGGGTCAGGCGTGTGATGGAGGAGCTATACTTTAAACGTGAAACCGGATTCAAGGAAATACAGCAGTTTGCTGCGGAAAACTTCGGAGAATATGCAGGCATGGCACAGCAATACCTGTTTTATTATGCAAGAGAGCATAAAATCGGAGCCTGAACCGAACAGGCGGCTCCCAGGTCACAGCCGGTTCAGGATGAGCCGCAGCCGTCACATTGTACGCGCGTTCCCAATAAAATATTATGTTAGGAGCGTGAAGTAAATGGATGGCATCGCAATTCTTGATTCAGGCAATTATGCCTTAAGGCTTTGCTGCATTCTTGAACGGAAGGGCTACGTATTTGAAGTGACGTCAACCCCCTGTCAGATCGCCAGGAACGGGTGCGGCTACTGTTTGAGGTTTCCGCTGGAATACAGGGACATGGTTTTTCAGGAAGCCCTTCAGAACAACATTGTGATCAGGGAAATCTATAAAGTCGTGCCCGGCCAAACAAAACACCGTTATGAAAGAATATTTTAGTGCAACGCCGTTTCGGCCGGATTGCCATAATATTCCTGAGCGAAGAGTGTGTGCATTAGAATCCCGCAGAAAAACGAAGGGCGAATGAATTATACTGCGTTTTATGGACTTAATTGTATCTATGGTTTGTTGTTAAACCAAATCAATGATGATATAATTTAGACATGGAAAGCGGGACCGGTCATAGTACCGAACCGCAGCAGTATAAAGGCGTACAGCCCTTTGATAATTAAACAGG
This sequence comes from Bacillota bacterium, assembly GCA_023435805.1. GTDB lineage: Bacteria > Bacillota > Clostridia > Acetivibrionales > DTU013 > JAEZMC01. Next base: position 4,131 of record JAEZMC010000378.1, read on the forward strand.
TACAACCTGAAATGCTCGGAGTAACCTATTATTTTGAACCTACATTTGACATAAGGGAGTTTGGCGTTTGGCAGCCTATATCAGGCCACAAGCTAATTCCGACACACGGCTTGAACGTGTGCTACGGCAGTGGAAGATTGAAGTTACCGGCAGGACACCCACCTAGCGCTGGGCTAGGTGTCAAAATATAGGGGAACGGCTTTTCGGGTTTAAAACGTAAGGAGGCTTGTCTTGATGGACAGCCTCCTTTTTCTATTAAAAAAATGAAGAAAATTTATCATACAGTCTCTTGACATTGACGTAACGTAATGGTTTATGATTGTTTTTGAAGGGAGGTACAAAATGGAGTACACCATTAATAAATTGGCAAAACTGGCGGGGATCAGCACACGAACGCTCCGGTACTACGATGAGCTGGAACTGCTGTCACCTGTCCGTATGAGCGCAAACGGATACCGCATTTACGGGCAAAAGGAAATCGACAGGCTGCAGCAGATTCTTTTTTACCGTGAGCTCGGCGTACCGCTGGATGAAATCAAAAGGATTCTGTCCAATGCGGATTTTGACGGGATGGCGGCGCTGGAAGGCCATTTGACAGCCCTTCTTGCCCGGCGAAGGCAAATGGACGTGTTGATCGCAAATGTGGAAAAAACGATAAAGGCTAAGAGAGGAGAGGTTGTTATGAATGATCGGGAAAAATTCAACGGTTTTATTCAAAAGCTGGTCGAAGATAACGAAAAGCAGTATGGCGAAGAAATCCGGGCGAAATACGGCAACGATGTAGTAGACCGTTCAAATGCGAAGGTTGGAAGCATGACAGCGGAGCAGTACGCAGAGTCGGAGAGGTTAACGCTTGAGCTGAACGAAACGCTGAAAGCTGCTTTTGAGCAGGGCGACCCGGGAAGCCCGCTTGCGCAGAAAGCCTGTGAGCTTCATAAAAAGTGGTTGAGCTTCTTTTGGGGTTCGTACAGTAAAGAAGCACATATTGGTATAACCCAGATGTATGTGGATGATCCGCGCTTTACCGCTTATTATGACAAGATCGCGGAAGGCTGTGCGACATTCCTGCGGGATGCGGTGCTGATTTACTGCGAAAAATAATTTCATAGGGCACCAATAAAAAACTCACTCGTGATTGCGGGTGAGCTTTTTATTGGTCAGCCCTGCATGGGCACAGCCTTTTCGGTCCCGACAAGCGTATCCGGAATGCCATCTCCCGTACCAGCGATAAATAAGCAGTATATGGACACGCTGGTTTATTTTCTTTGTGAAGCATCTTCATGTAATCTTAATGCCATAGTGAAAGTTATAACGCTATCCTGATTTTTATTATGCTATACTGAAATGGGAGTTTTATGAAAAAAGGGGCGTACTTGTATGGCAGTCATGCAAACAGATTCCGGTTCTCTGCTTGAACAGCTTTCCATCATGCCTGCAGAAAAAAAACACGGCAGGCTGCGAATCTATTTTGGTTATGCGGCAGGTGTAGGCAAAACCTGCGCCATGCTCAATGACGCCCACGAAGCCTTAAAAAACGGCGTTGATGTCGTTGCCGGTTATATTGAGCCCCATGCGCGGCCCGAAACGATGGCTCTTTTAGAAGGGCTTGAAACCCTGCCGCCTTTGGAAATTTCCTATAAAAGTATTGTATTGAAGGAATTTGACCTGGACCTGGCTATCCGCAGAAAACCGGAGCTCATTCTGGTCGATGAGCTTGCACATACGAATTCCGAAGGCTGCCGTCACAAAAAAAGATACCAGGATGTGGAGGAGCTGCTGAGGGCAGGAATCGATGTTTATACCACCATCAATGTACAGCATATCGAAAGCCTGAATGACGTTGTGGCGTCCATTACCGGCATCAGCGTGCACGAACGCATCCCGGACAGTGTATTTGACATCGCCGATCAGATCGAGCTTGTGGATATCGAGCCGGAAGATCTGATAGAACGCCTGAATAGAGGGAAGGTCTACCGTGAAGAACAGGCGCAGCGTGCACTTTCTAATTTTTTCACGAAAGAAAAGCTGATTGCGCTGCGGGAGATCGCTCTGCGCCGGACAGCGGACAAGGTCAACCGGGTTGCAGCTCAAAACAGTGAGCCGGTAAAGAATAGCAGCCCGTATACCAACGAGCATATTTTAGTCTGCCTGTCGTTGGCGCCCTCAAGTACCAAGGTCATCCGCGCGGCAGCGAGAATGGCAGATGCTTTTCACGGCGTATTTACGGCGCTGCTGGTGGAGACGGCGGAAACAAAGGAGCTGGAGGATAAAAACAGGTCTGCCTTGAGAGAAAACCTCAGACTGGCCGAACAGCTCGGCGCACAGATTGCCACGGTATACGGAGATGATATTCCGGGGCAGATCGCAGAATATGCCAAGGCAAGCCGTGTTTCAAAAATTGTGCTGGGGCGCTCCAACCATATAAGAAGGTGGCCTATCAGATCCAATTTTGTAGATAGACTTACCGCGCTGGCTCCTGCGATTGATATTTATATCATCCCCGATACGCAGCCTTCATCCCGCGGCCAGTTTAGATTTAAAAGACCGTCCAATCTGTCACTGGGTGATACGGCCAAATCATTAGCTCTTTTATTCATCTGCACCCTGATTGGATTTCTGTTTAATGAGTTGAATTTTAGCACAGCCAATATCATAACCGTATATATTTTAGGCGTTCTATTGAATGCTGTAGTCACGCAAGGCAGAATATACAGTGCTGTTTCATCGGTACTAAGTGTTCTTGTTTTCAACTATTTCTTTACCGAGCCCCGATTTACTTTCCAGGCAACCGATCCAGGCTACCCATTGACGTTTTTGGTCATGCTGGCGGCCTCCCTGATCACCAGCACACTGACCAAGAGGGTTAAGGAGCAAGCCCGTCAATCGGCACAAAAGGCCTACCGTACGGAGGTGCTTCTGGAAACAAGCCGAAAGCTGCAGCAGGCGGGGGATCAATCGGATATTTTGAACGAGACTGCACAACAGCTGGTCAAGCTGCTGGATAGAACAGTCATTTTTTATCCTGTACAAAAGGAAACCCTGTCCGAACCTGTGGTTTTTCCAAAAAATGAGTCGCAGATTGATCCGCAGGTCTATCTTGGTATGGATGAACGAGCAGTAGCAGAGTGGGTGTATAAGAATAACAAACGTGCGGGCAGCACCACAAACACCCTTTCTGCAGCCAAATCCCTTTACCTGGCGGTGCGCGGCGGCAACGAGGTTCTTGCAGTGGTGGGAATTGTCATGGACAAGGAAGCTCCTTTGGAGGCTTTTGAAAAAAGTCTGACCATTGCCATGCTTGGAGAATGTGCGCTGGCACTTGGAAAAGAACGGTTGAACGAAGCGCAGAAGCAGACTTCCATACAGATCCAGCAGGAACAGCTGCGCGCCAATCTGCTCCGGGCGATTTCCCATGATCTGCGCACCCCGCTTACCAGCATTTCCGGCAATGCCGGCGTCCTCATGGGAAACTCCAAAGTGTTGAGTGAAACGCAGAAAAATGTGCTTTACACCAATATCTATGACGATTCCATGTGGTTGATTAATCTGGTGGAAAACCTCCTTTCCATAACACGGCTGGATAATGGCACATTAAATCTGAATATGCAGCCGGAGCTGCTTGAAGAAGTTATCGCAGAGGCGTTGCTTCATATCAACCGGAACAGTGTGGAGCATACAATCGAGACTGTCATAGATGACGAGCTCCTGATGGCCAAAATGGATTCCAGACTGATTATTCAGGTTCTGATCAACATTGTGGACAATGCCATCAAGTATACGCCGGTCGGGTCTCATATTACCATTTCAGCAAAACATGAAAAGGAAACGGTGCTTGTAGAAATTGCAGACGACGGTCCTGGGATGTCTGACGAAGCCAAAGCCAGGCTGTTCAGCATGTTCTATACGGCAAACAACATCCGGGGGGATGGACGGCGCGGCCTCGGGCTGGGCCTTTACCTGTGCAAATCCATTATTGATGCCCATGGAGGTACAATCTATGTGAAGGATAATGTCCCGCAGGGTACGGTATTTTGCTTTACCTTGCAGGCGGAGGAGGTGAATGTTCATGAATAAACCGTTAATCCTTGTGGTCGAGGATGATAAGGCAATTTGCAAGCTGATTACAACAACTCTGGAAACACAGGGGTACAAGTACCATACCGCCGGTACGGGCGAAGGCTCCATTTTAGAGGCTGTTTCCAGCCAGCCGGACATTATGATACTGGACCTGGGACTGCCGGATGTCGATGGTGTGGATATTATCAAAAAGATCCGGGCATGGTCCAACATGCCTATCATCGTGGTCAGTGCACGCAGCGAAGACCGTGATAAGATCGATGCGCTGGACGCCGGCGCCGATGACTACCTCACAAAGCCGTTCAGTGTGGAGGAATTGCTGGCGAGGCTCAGAGTCAGTCTTCGGAGAGTCCGGTATGACAGTGAAAAGCTGCAAAGAGATGCATCGGTCTTTATTAATGGAAATTTGAAAATTGATTATGCGGCAGGCTGCACATGGCTGGACAAAGAAGAAATACACCTCACTCCCATCGAGTATAAGCTCCTTTGTCTTCTCGCCCGGAATGTCGGTAAAGTGCTTACACACAATTTTATACTGCATGAAATATGGGGCAGCTATTCCAGCGATATACCCGCACTGCGTGTTTTTATGGCAACCATGCGGAAAAAGCTGGAGAAACTGCCTTCGCAGACAAAGTACATTCAGACCCATATCGGCGTCGGCTACAGGATGCTTCGGGTCGGTGATGAAGGGAATTCCCCCGACAGCAACGCATAGAACCCGAGGATAGCTGCTTCACTGCAAAAAAACAACCCATGTCGAGTAAAGGCAGGGGTTGTTTTTTTCTGCCGAACTTGAGTATGACGCCTGAGGATAATCTTAATATAGTCTTTATTCGCCGCTGGAAACCCTAACCCCAAATTTATGAAAGGAATGATACATTGTAGCTATCAGAAATAACCAATAAGGAGGCATGATGTATGGATTTTTTAATGATAGGTACCCTGGCGGCCTGCTTTCTTTTAATCAAGCTGTTTGCTGATTGGTGCGGACGCCAGGTTGAAAAATCATAAAGGAGGAGTCTTAATGATATTGCTTGGAATTCTCATTGCGGCTTTGGGAGCATACCTGGTGTATGCGTTGGTCAATCCTGAAAAATTTTAACAGAAAGGCGGAGAAAAAATGTTGCAGATACTTATTTTTTTAGCAGTCTTTATTGCCGTTATCTTCCCAATGGGTAAATATCTATATCTTATTGCTATTGGCGGACGCACCTTTGCAGACCCTGTCCTTGAC
>JAEZMC010000027.1 GCA_023435805.1 Bacillota bacterium
GACTGGGTGTGACCGGCGGCGGATATGATGAACGCGGATTGCTGGGGCTGGCGTTTCATCCCGAATTTCATTATAACGGCCTGTTTTATGTTCATTATTCCGCAGCAGGAACGCAAGGTCCGGGTGCACTGCCTGCTTCAAGAGCCGCAGGACAAGATACGGATGCTACTCTGCCAGAATTTTTCAGGCCTGACCCATGTGACCTGGGAACCTTAAACCTGAAGTGGACAAACAGGGATACTTTATATGACCACGTTGATACAGTTGAAGAGTGGATTTTACAGCCGAATGGTCAGCCTCTGAAACGGCGGACACTGCTAAATTTAAGAAGGCCGTTTTTTAATCATAATGGCGTCAACAGCTTATGCTTTTCCCCTGAAACAGGCAGGCTTGTATTAACAACCGGAGACGGTGGAAAAGGCTATGACCCGTTTAATTTAAGCCAGAATGATATGGAAATAGCCGGCAAAATCATTGAAGTGGATGTAGCGAAGAATACGTTCACCTATAACCCGCCGGCAGTCACCCGTTTTAATGAACTTCCCCCACCTGTTCAGGATGCGCTTACGGTAATTGCCAAAGGAGTCCGCAATATTCCCGGCATCTCATTTCAAAGGTTTTATAATCAGTATATTAAATATGCGGGAAATGTCGGTCAGGATCTGGTAGAGTCGATTTTTTCATTCGTTCACTACATACCAATACCGGTTACGCAGCTTGTTCAAGCTTCCCTCATGAACAATGTACCTGCCCCTGAAGGATTTGTTAACTTTGGCTGGCGGGGGTGGGAAGGTGCTTTCCCGGCTTCGTTTATAACGAGCTGTACTAAAAATCCGGCTTTGGATGAAAAAACAGTGGCGTATTACGATGAGGCAGTGGAAACTTCCGTGCGGCGTCTTCCACCGCTTATCAGCTATTTCCATAAAGACCCCCGGCCCGATAAGTTTGGAGGAACGGCACTTACAGGAGTCCAGCCCTATATGGGGAATGGAATCCCCGGCTTAAAGGGAAGCGTTGTGTTTACGGATCTTGCCCGAAATGAAGGATCACCACCTCCGGCCAGAGGAGTTTTAGCCTATACCAGGGCAAGAGCTGACTGTAAACTAAATGATTATGACACAATTGAAATCGATTATGATTTCGGGTCTCTATCAGCTTTTTATGTCAGCCTGGGAACGAATCTGGATCAAACCAGGTTATACCTAGGGGTAAATGGCTCTATGAATGTGGCTGATTTTAACCTGGGCTCTGTTTTTGAAATTGTCCCGTAATATAAAAAGCTGTTACCCTGCCGGGTGCCGGACTGTTATACTGTCCTCCCGTTCACCCTTCTATGTTTTTGGATATTTTTAGTTAAAAAAGTGATGATTTATTGCTATAATAGTCTTATAGATGCACAGGGAGGTATCGATACCATGTCTGCCTTCATTGAAGAATTCATAAGCTATTTGAACTTGATACATCGGTTATCCGTCAGCGAAAATGCCCAAAAAACTCAGAATATGGTCCAATGTATTGATCGTCACATCCGGTATAAATATTTGAGGGTGAATGAAATTGTCAAGCTGAGAACGGAAATGCTCCAGGTGGACAATCTGATAAACATATTCCGGACAAGGTTCGGAGATAACCTGGAATATCGGAAAAGCACCATGGATGGGCTGCCGGATCCCTACCTTCCGGCAAACACGGTTCTGGCCCTGGTTGAAAGCGCATTGATTCATGGATTGACCTCCAAAGAGGGCGATTGGAGGCTCAATATCGATATAGACAGGAATGAGCACGGACTTCTGATCCATATAACAGATAACGGCATTGGTCCGGCTTCAACAGTGACGTTCTCTTCCGCCGTTTCTGAAAGAAAAGAAGTTATAGCGGCAGTCAATTCAAGGTTGAAGGACTATTTTGCCAACCCCGTTTCAGGGTCCGTTTTTGAGTCTCAATACGGGAATACGGAGCCGGTGAATATCTCCAGTTCGGGCAAGTGCAACAAAGTAACCATCCACCTTCCCCATTCCGGGTTATAATATTTGTTAGGAGAGGCGATACCATGCCGAAAATTTCCGATAAGGTACGAAGGATTTCCATACGTGGAAAGCTGATTATGTTTATGACGACCGTCGTAGTTTTCATCAGTTTGTCAAACCTCTATTTCTACAATATGGCCTATAGCTCGATGGATGAATATAATCGGCTTCTCAGGGAATACAGCCAGGTGAACAGCCTATCCATGAACCTGATCCAGGGGAGGGACAATTTTGCCAGGTATGTTACAGAAGGCAGCGGTTCGGAAGGGGATAGCCTCGAGCTTTACAAATACAGAATATCCATGGATGCGACCGGCGACCTGATCAATGAGATCGTTGCATCCGCCAACTCCCTGGACACCGTCCTGCAGTCAAATGCCATCAGAAATTCCATACAAACCTATTCGGAGGAAATTGACAGTATCATCAACAGCAATGCAAAAAAAGAAACAAAATATCTGAAATTCCTGAAGGCAAAAGACGACTCCTTTTATATCGAGGGCTATATCAAGCAGCTGCTGAACACAAAGCTGTCGGAAGGCGAATGGTACCACCGCCAGCTGACCAACCGGGTCAGGCAGATACGTGTTATTAATTTCACCAGTGTTCTGTTTCTGATGCTCGTCAGCCTGCTGTTTATTTTTGCGATATCAAACAGTATCACAAACCCGATAAAGAAACTGACCCAGTTTGCCAGGAACGTATCCCGCGGAAATTTTGTCAACAAGGAGCTGGAGATGAGATCCTCCGAGGAGATTAACATCCTGGCTTCCACATTGAATCAGATGTCAAAAAACATCTTTAATATGATCAGCATACAGAACCAGCTGCATGAAGAAGAAATCAAGAGCATTAAGATATCCAACGAACTAAACGAAGCCCGTTTCCTGGCACTTCAGTCACAAATAGCACCTCACTTCCTTTTCAACACACTCAACGCCATTGCCCGGTTTTCCATGTTCGAAGGCGCCAACAAAACCACGCGGCTGATCGAGTCTCTGTCCAGTATTTTCCGATACAATCTGAAGGCCACGGAAAAAGTCCAGATCAGCGAGGAATTGAAGATCATTCAGGCTTATGCTGCAATCCAAAGCGCAAGGTTTGGTGACCGAATCCGGTTCGATATCCGATGCAGGACCGATTTGGGGAGTATTTACGTCCCCCGCTTCATTTTGCAGCCATTGGTGGAAAATGCCGTTATCCATGGGCTTGAGCCAAAAGAAGGCAGCGGAATGGTACGGGTGAAAATTCAAGAAACCTCCGAAAATCTGGTGATCAAGGTAATAGACAACGGAGTGGGCATACCGGCGGGCAAGCTTGCACAGCTTCTTGGACAGACGGAAGAGGCAATACAAAGGAAAGGTGATACCACCGGCATCGGAGTAAATAATGTTCGCGAGCGTATTCTGCTTTATTACAGGAAAACGGACAGTTTTTCCATAAAAAGCAAGGAACACCTTGGTACGGTTATAACCTTGAAATTATCTATAGAATGAATCCGCTTATGACAGCGGGACAGCAAACTGGGAGGAATGAAGATGTACAGGCTATTAATCGCAGATGACGAGGTTGTGGAGAGAGAAGCGGTAAAATTTATCGTAGGGCAGAACCTTTCAGGGATACTGGAAATATGTGAAGCGACAAATGGAAGAGAACTGCTGGAAAAGCTTTCGGTTTTTAAACCGGATATTGTTCTTACAGATATAAAAATGCCAGGCATCAGCGGGTTGGAGGCTGCCGCCAAAATACGAGAGCTCCTCCCCGATTGCAGAATCATACTGATGTCGGCCTTTCATTATTTCAATTATGCAAAAGACGGCCTTTCTCTGGGCGTCGACGAATACATTACCAAACCGGCACCGGCGGAGGTCATCATGAACGCCCTCCATCAATCCATTCTTCACGTGGAGGAAGTCAGGAGCACGAGGAAGAAGGAAGAGGAAATCAGCACACGGCTGAAAAATGTTACACAGTATCTGGAAGACGAGCTAATTGTCCTTATGTCCTCCGGTGAAATTGAGGAAACGGTGATACGGGAGTTTTTTGATATCCTGAATATCACAAGCTCCTCCTTCGTCGGCATTGCCCTATCCATCGCCAATCACAGCCTGCCTGCGGAAATAGCCGGAGAAGTGCAGAAAAGGATCCTGAAAAAGAGACTGTCCGAACAGCTGAAAAGCAAGCTGCGCGCCCGGGGACTGAATTTTCTGCAGAGCATGGTGGGACCTCATATCTTCATCCTGATACTTGCCTCCAATGAAATGGACGAGTACTCCTCCAGAGTCTTGTGGGCAAAAGCTCTCTCGGAAATCAAGGATGAAATATCCAATGAAATGCTTGTTCAGCTGAATATCGGAATTGGAAAACAGTGCAATGCCATAACGGATATCAATGAAACATTCCTTCAGGCTAAAATTGCATTAAAGTACGATCCCTCCCCCGGCTCCGTTACAAGCTACGGAGATATAGCAAATCCGAGAAAAAGCCTGGACTACCCTTTGATCAAAGAAAAGCAGCTATTGGACTGCTTTCTCCTCGGCGAAACCGGGAATTCCCTTCTTCTTGCCGATGAGCTGATAGACTGGATTGCTGTCAATCAGCCCAATCTGGATATCATGAGGGAGAGAATCTATGAGCTTTTGCTTGTACTAATGCGCGAAGTCTTATTAAATCTGCATTTGCAGGAATTTGAAATCGATTCCGAAGGAATGCGCAGGGATTTATACCTGCTTGACTCCGTAAGAGATCTGAGATCGTATGCAAAAAGCTATATGCAAAAAAAGATACAGGAGATCCGCAGCATTAAAGCATCCAGGGCGAGCTCGCTGCTTTCCCTGGTCCTGGGATACATCCATAAAAATTATGGCACGGAGCTTTCACTGGAGTCAGCGGCCGAAGTGGTCAGAGTCAGCCCTTTTTATCTGAGCAAGCTTTTCAGAAAGGAAACCGGAAAAACCTTTATTGATTATCTTACGGAATTCCGCATTAAAAAAGCCAAGGAGCTTCTGTCCATTCCTACCAACAATGTCAAGGATGTTTGCTATATGGTCGGCTACAGGGATCCGAACTACTTTGCCCGGGTGTTTAAAAAAATCAGCGGAATTACCCCGACCGAATACAGGGATAAAAACGTTTAATTTCCATCAAAATATTGCTGTTATGGCAAAAAAGTGCTATGCGTCAGTTCCGGCACTTTTTTATTTTTTGCCCTGTCAACAGAATGCTATATATGACAATATTGTTTAGCGAGATATTTTCCGCTAAACAGTATCATATTTATTAGATTGACAGGTTCCCACGATAAAAATTGAATAGGAGGTTTTCTATGAAAAAAGCAATCGCGCTCATACTCTGCATCATGATGGTAATGACAATAGCGTTGCAGGTTTCGGCAATCAAATCGGTCCCGGTAACAGGCATATCTCTTGACAAGACTCAACTGACGCTGGTCCACGACCAAATCTACGACCTAAAAATCACACTGACGCCGACAAACGCCACACAAAAATTTCTCACCTTTTCAACATCCAATAAAAATGTAGCCTCCATCAGCCCAAACGGCAGAATTCTTGGAATCAATACCGGAACTACGGTCATTACCGTAACCACATCCAACAATCTCACTGCAAAATGTACCGTAACTGTTGTGAAAGCTGCTTCAAAGCCGGTTAAAATCAGTATTATCGATGTCGCCGGAAATTTGCAGCTGACACAGCCCGCAATTGAAAAATTCAAGGTAAATAACCCTCAGCTCGTCAAAGAGCTGGAGTTCATCAAACTGACCGCTCCGGAACTGACTGCAAAAATACAGGCGCAGCAGGCAGCGAACAATATCGAAAACGCAATGGTCCTGACGGGCTTCGACGGGCTTGCCGCCGGTACGGATGCAGGTGTCTGGGAGCAGCTCTGGCCGGCATTCAAGGACAGAATGCCCGACCTGGAGAGCAAATATCTGCCGGGAGCCCTGAAGGCATTCAATATCGGCAAGGGAAACGGGATCGTCGTCACATTCTGCCCCGGCGGCCCAATGTTCACCTACAACCCGGCCAAGGTAAAGAGCGTACCGAAGACTCCCGCCGAACTTCTTGCCTGGGCGAAGCAGAACCCGAACAAATTCCTGTATGCAAGACCTGCAAACTCCGGCCCGGGCAGATCTCTGCTGCAGGGACTGCCCTACATCCTCGGAGACAAGAATCCAAAAGACCCGAAAACCTGGAACAAAACCTGGGCTTATCTCAAGGAACTTGACAAATACATAGAGTATTACCCGACCGGCACCGGCATTACCTTTACGGAGCTGGGACAGGAAACCCGCTATATGGTCGCAAGCCATATCGGCTGGGATATGAACCAGAGGATACTTGCAACGAATATCCCCGCAACATACCAGGGCTTCTTCTTTGACAATACGACATGGATAAATGATGCTCATTTTGTGTGCGTACCCAAGGGCTTGGACACAGACAGGAAGAATGTCGTTTTCGCACTGATTACATATATGATGAAGCCGCCGCAGCAGGCTATAACCTACGACAACGGGTATTTCTATCCGGGTCCCGCCCTGCAGAATGTTCCGCTGACAATGGCTCCTTCGGATACCCAGAAGAAAATAACTGCCGCAATGCGTACCGAATATGACAAGGCGATTAAAGACTTCCCGAATGAAACCTCTCTGGATCCTGCAGCCATGGTAGAGGCGTTTGATATGTGGGATAAGCTCGTCGGTGCAAAAATCAAGAAATAAACAGACATAAGGCTTATTCAGCCTTCCGGGTAAAGGGCAGGCGGAAGTTCGCAGAAAGACTCCCCTGTCCTTTATCCAAAATCAAAAACAATATAATGAAGCCGGGTGATGATATGAAAGAATTCAAGACCCTGACCATACAAAACCTTTATAAAAACTTCGGCAGCACTGAAGTTCTGAACGATTTCAACCTGACGGTCGAGAAAGGTGAGTTTGTAACGTTTCTGGGACCTTCCGGCTGCGGAAAAAGTACCGCATTGAATTGTATCTGCGGGCTTATTCCCATTACAAGCGGAGAAATATATATCGATGGCGAATGTATAGACAATTCGGTAGATATTTGCACGGCACCTGAAAAAAGAGGGTTCGGCATGGTTTTTCAAAATTATGCCCTGTTTCCCCATCTGACGATCGCAAAAAATATTTCTTTCGGTCTTGAGCTGAAAAAGATGGATAAAAAAGAAATAAAGCAGCGTGTGGAGAGCGTGCTGGAGCTGGTGCATCTTGAAGGCTACGGCGAAAAATATCCAAGCCAGCTTTCGGGCGGGCAGCAGCAGAGGGTGGCAATCGCCAGGTGTATCGTACTGGAACCCAGGCTGCTGATGCTGGATGAGCCTTTGTCCAACCTGGATGCCAAGCTCCGACTGGAAATGAGGTATGAACTCAAATCCCTGCATGAACGGCTGCAGATCACGACAATCTATGTAACCCACGACCAGCATGAGGCATTGGCGCTATCCGACAAAATCGTAGTCATGAAGCTGGGCAGGATACAACAGATCGGCAAGGCGCAGGAGGTCTACTCGAAGCCGGTCAACCTGTTTACGGCAGATTTCATGGGCTATAAAAACATGTGGGAAGGCAAGATCGTACACTTTGCAGAAGATGGAGATGAAGTGGAGCTGACACTAGATGCAGACGGGATATCCTTAATATCCAGGCTTGTATTTCCAAAAAACGACGCCGTCCGAAAAATGGCTTTGAAAAGTGCTTATGAAGCCGGCAAAAAGATCCTGACGGCCATCCGGCCGGAAGATATTACAGCCGGAGATGGACCTGTAAACTGTTATGATTGCAGCATCAACCTGACCGAATACCTCGGCAAGGTCAGCAACGTAAGCGCCAATCTGCGAAACGGGTTGAAAATCGACGCCAGACCTGAATGCGACACATTCTCAGGCAATACAATAAAGCTTTGCATACCGCCGGAAAAAGTTCTGGTATTCGTAAAGGAAGAAGGCTGAAATGATGAAGAAAATGAAAAATATCGACAAGTACATCCTTTTTCTGCTGCTTCCATCCCTTGCATTTCTGCTGATCCTGTTTATTTACCCCTTTATATATGGTATCATACTGAGCCTGACCACAAAAACGGGTCAGTTCACCTTCGACAATTACAAGACCTTTTTCACCGATATGTGGGAGCTGCGGACCATCTGGATCACCCTTTACATATCCCTTCCGGTTACGATACTGTGTGTGGCGTTTGCCGTACCTCTCGCCTACTATATGCGGAAGGGCCTGAAAAGTGAAAAACTGATCACCTTTTTTCTCATTATCCCGATCACCTTGGGGACGGTTCTGGTTTCGGAAGGCATGCTGACCTATCTGGGACCCAAAGGATGGTTTAATCAGTTTCTTTTATTTACAGGCATCATCTCCGAGCCGCTTGTATTAACACACAATTATACCGGAGTCATCCTCTCCTTGTTTATACAAGGCTTCCCCTTTGCATTTCTCATGCTGCTCGGTTATACCTCCGGTATCAATCCCGATCTGGAAAAGGCGGCGCAGATGCTGGGGGCTAAAAAAAGGGAGACCTTCTGGAGGATTATGTTTCCGCTGATGACGCCTGGAATAGCAATCGCATTTTGTCTCAATTTTGTCATGTCCTTTTCCGTATTCCCCTCAGCCGTTCTGCTTGGACAGCCGTCGGGTCCCACAAGGGTAATAGCATATGCCGCCTACCAGTGGGCTTATGAAAAGTACGACCGTAACATGGGGTCAACCATCTGCATGATCATGGCTGTCCTCGAAATTATCATCATTGCACTCGTGCTGACATGGAGGCAGAGGATGTACAAGGGTGCATCCATCGTGGGGAAAGGATAGGCCGCATACCGGACTTCAACCGGTTCAATAATGATGAATGAGGGTGAACCTATGTACTATAAAAAATTCAAATTCTCCAATGTGCTGTTTATTGCAGCAATATTCCTTTATGTGATCAATGTTCTTGGAATACTGCTTACTGTCATCATCAATTCATTTGGCAGGAATTGGTTCAAGGGCGTCGTTCCCGCGGCTTATACTTTGGATTGGTATAAGTATGCGTCAAATGAGCATGATATCGGCCAGTTGCTGCAGGTTACCTTTGTGGTCGTTGCCGCTGTTGTCATCATATCGATAGCCGTTGCCTTTCCCGCCGCTTATGTTATGGCAAGGAACGAATTCAAACTCAAAGGCGTCATCATGACATTGTTTCTTCTTCCCATGCTTATCCCGCCTATGACATATGGTGTTCCTCTGGCGACACTGCTGCTGAAATCCAGGCTTCCAAACCTTCTGTGCGTTATTCTTGCGAACCTTGTACCTATCATTCCGTTTATGATCCTGATCATTACACCTTTTATAGAACAGGTTGGGACAAATATTGAATCCGCAGCCCGGATGCTGGGTGCCGGCAAAAAGACGATATTCATGAAGATCCTGGTTCCGCTAACGGCGCCAGGCATACTTACGGCGAGTATCCTTTCCATCGTCAAGGCAGTATCCGCCTTCGACCTGACCTATCTTATTGCAAACGGAAAATCCATGACGCTCGTCGTCGCACTGTATGCCGATGCATTTGCGGCCGGATCAAGGCCGGGGCAGGCAATAGACGCGCTTGCATGCATCTATTTTGCCATCACCATGACATGCTTTCTTATAGCATTACGATTTGTAAATCCTACACAGATGGTGTTCAAAATTAAATAAAACCCTGCGGAAACTGTCTGAAATCTATTAGCCGTGACTTACAAAATGACGCCTGACGCGTCATTTTGTATTTTTGATTCTTTCAATAAGGCCCTCATATTCCTTGTCGTATTTTTCATACATGGGTGCGATGATCTTCTGAATCGCTTCCTTATCACTGTCGCTAATCTTTGTAA
>JAEZMC010000035.1 GCA_023435805.1 Bacillota bacterium
TGGAAAGTCCGGTAGCATTGCCGTAGATGGATACCTCCATTTTTGCCCGTGCAAGCTCAACCTTCTTTTCCTCAATTTCAGTCGAGGTTACATCAAGCGAATGCTTCAGCAATCCCCTGTCGAAGCCGGATACCCTGATAATGGTCCTTTTTTCACTGCCTGAACCGATAATGGAGGCAACTACTTTTATATCCGCATCAATGGTTCCTCCGATAATTTGTCCTCTGGGAGAATCCAGTATGACTTCCTTCGCCTTGATGTTGCTGTTGAGGCAGTAAAACCCGATATGTACGCTGCCTTCACATACAATGGTCGCATCGGACACAAACTTTGTATAAATGTTCTTTTTGCTTCTTATTACAGCTTTGTTGTTACCGGCTATTCCGCCCTTTATAAATATGCTTCCCTTATTGCTGGCGATATCCTTGACTCCCCCGATTCCGTAATCGCCCAATATCTCAATATCCTTGCTGGCTACAACGGAAAAGCTGTCCTCCACAGTACCCTTTACCGTTAAAAAACCGTCAAAATCAATGTTTCCGGTTTTAAAATCGATATTACCCGAAATCTCCAGATGATTGGACACACCGATCCTATCCCCGTCATAATGGACAGCACCATTTATCAGCGCGCTCAGTACCGTTTTTCCGCTCTGGTAGGTTTCCTTCACCGTATTTCTGTCATAAAATAGCGGCAAATCCTTCCCGCTGACCGGAAGCAGTGTGCTTCCCTTCACAGTTTTGCCGGGGGTGCCGCCGGTCGGGTCCAGCCTTTCACCGAGCCAGTCGCCGGCTTTAACCCTGTTGATGAGATTCAGCTCGTAATGATCGACGTTTCCATCCTCTTTTGTCTCCGGTCTGGCTTCCTTCATTTCATACATGTGTATGACGGAATCGGCGCCGTTGACGGGTATTATTCCTTCTGCAACCAGTATCCTCTCATTATTGCACAACTTATTCAGAAGCACATTGTTTTTAATACCGAAAGTAATGCCATTTTCCTTCAGTTTCCGCATGATCTCCTTGAAAAGGTCTGCTCGCCGGGGACCGTTAAGCTCGTCCTCGTCTACGCACAAGGTAACGTACGCCTTCAGTTCATCCTCGGACAATTCGATCAATATCCTGTCTTTTCGTTCGGCAAACAATTCAGACGGTCTCGGGGCGTTCACAAGCGCGTTCCTGACAGCCATGATACTGGTAATCCTGATTTCAGGGTGATCCTGCATCAGCCTTCCGAATTGCTCCAGACTCATGCCCTTTTTGAAGGATTGTATATAAAAGCAATCAGCTTTTTTATAAATCGCTATGTACTCTGACGAATAAATCGTATTCTCCTGCATTTTTATTCTCCTATAGGTCATGTACAAGTAACCGCATTTAGCCTGTCATAAATAATTCGACATGAACTTTTATTCTCCTTCTTTTAATAAAAAAGGCAGTTCCGTTTCAATGGAACTGCCTTTCATTGTAATCGCCCTTGCATCTACATTCTAAGCTTGTTTTTACGCCTGTCTTCCAGAACCGTATCCAGTGCTTCCGCTTCATTGACCGCAGTCTCAAGCTGCTCCAGCATTTCTTCATTTTCGACACTGGACATGATCTGGTGTTTGAACATATTTACCGTACTCTCCATGTAATCCAGCTTGGCATTGATTCTTTCAAGCTCCTTTTTCTCATCCTTCAGCCTGGCAATCAGCTTTTCAT
Organism: Bacillota bacterium; assembly: GCA_023435805.1. Classification (GTDB taxonomy): domain Bacteria; phylum Bacillota; class Clostridia; order Acetivibrionales; family DTU013; genus JAEZMC01. The sequence continues at coordinate 1,704 of JAEZMC010000035.1, forward strand.
CCATCTCAATGACCTTCCTGATGTCTTCGGACATCCGGACATCCTTGGTGAAGCTCAGCTTCCTGGTATTGTTGTTGATCCGCGTTGCCACTGCGCTGACATCCACTCCGCTTAACTCCCTGCTCCTGATGCAGAAGTTGTTCAACAGCTTCAGGTAGGATATGACCAGGTTCAATGTCTGCTCTACGATTCTTTCCTTAAGGTAGCTGTGTTCGCCGCCTGAATAGGATTGAAAGATGTCGTTCTTATCCTCCATCACCTTTTTGAGCTTCTGGAGGTAGGTATTGTTGGTATTTCTCCTGGCTTCCGCGGAAAGCCTGCCAGCCTGCCGGTTCAATTCACGGATCTTACGGAACTTTTCCTTCCGGTTGAATTCCTCATGGAATTTTTCACTCGCAAGAGTTTGAAGCACAAATGCTACATACACGGCCAAACCTCCAGATACGGCCAGCGCATCGGGCAGGGCATAACCATAACCCAGCATATTCGGCAGGGCCGACGGGTCACTGAGAAGTGCCGCCAGGATCATTGCCGCTGCGAGTATGCCAAGGTTTCTCATTTTAAATAATGCATTCAAAACCATTCTTGCTCTCATAAGGTTCATCCACCCGTCCTTGCTTTCCAAAGGGTCGTTGCCCGCTTCCCGCTGCTGATTGACCAGCTTTAGCGGAAGCCTCCCCTGCCTCTTTTATATATAGCTAATGCAGCCGCCTGGCATCTGTCACGGCAGTCTGCCTATTGTGACACTTTGTTCTCCGCCTTTTCCTTTACCTCAAAGCCCTGTTCACTGCCGAGCATGGCTTCCGCTCTGGCTCTGGCCCTGTCTCTTGCAGAATTCATATCAAGCCTCTTCAGCTTCATTTCCATGTTGGTGTCGCCAAGCGACTCTACGGCGTTCGCCCGTGCAGTCTTCTTGTTCACCAGCTCTCTCGCCCTGTCCATACTTTCATTTACATTGCCGACCGTATTGTTTTTGGAGGTATATCTTGCGTTCACAGAGTTGATATTCTCTCTGAGCTGAGCCATCTTGGCCTGCGATTTCAACGTCTTGAGTTCGTTGAGCTTGGCATTCATCTCAGACTCGAATATTTTATAATCCTCCCTGATTTTCGCTACCTCTGCCATTGCCGTATCATAAGTCGCCTTGTGCGTTTCGAACGTGGCCTGGTATTCCTCCTCCTGCATCAAAAGCTCGATGAGGACATCCCTGTCACCCTGCTTCTGCGCAGCTTCTACCCTTGACTTTACTGCGGCCAGATTTTTCTCGGCATTTCTCATTTCTATTTTGATCATTTCCGCATTGGTTTGTATGTCTAGAATCTGCTGCTCCGCCTCTTTTCTGGCCTTGTCTATCTGCAGCTTGATATCTTCAAACAAAAGGTCAGGGTTCCTTTCTTCCATCCCCCCCACAAAAAGTCCGAAAAATCCTCTGATCAAAGCGCCCAGTCTACTGAATAATCCCATCGTAATAGCCTCCTTTTGAATATTATAAGGAAATATGCGCCATAGGTATCAAACATTCTCCAGTTCAATATTTAACCGGAATCCGTATATGAATAATTTATAATAAATACCGACCATTGTAAAGCCATTACCGGACACTTCCTACTGCCTTTCGTCGGATATGGAGTTATTGTCCAGCAGCCCTTTGTACTTCTCCGGCAGCAGATCCTTGTCGTCGCATTCTTCAATGGCCAGCATGGTCATGAACTGCACCTGCTGGGTGCTCGGCCTGCACCTGTTGATGGCTTCCTCCAGTATCGAAGCAGTCAGTGTGGTATCCTCCACATCGTCCTCATTGGCAATTTCGTACGCCTTACGCACTACCGTCTCTATTTCCGCACCGGTGTAGTTTTCCGTTCCTTCCGCAAACGGGGAAAAATCCTCAACATCGGTATCAAATCCGTACTTTTTAATAATCAACCTGAATATTTCGCTTCGTTCTTTTCCATCCGGCAATAGTATGGGAATTTTCTTGTCAAATCTTCCCGCCCTTTTCAGAGCCGGGTCGATCAGATCCGGTCTGTTGGTGGCTGCTATGAATATGACTTTTCCCCTATTATTAGTATTACCGGTAAACTGTAAAAATTCACTGAATATATTCCGACTTACCCCGCTGTCGCCGCTTTCCCCTCTCCTGAACGCCGTGTCGATTTCATCCACGAACACAATGACCGGCTGCTGGGACTGCGCTCCGAGCAGACATTTCTTGAAATTCTTTTCACTTTCTCCCACATACTGTCCCAAAATCCTGGACATATCAATTTTGACACAGTTGAAGCCGCTGGCTTTGGCCAGTGCGTTCACCAGCAGCGTCTTTCCCGTACCGGAAGGCCCGCACAGCAGTATGCCCATCGGCACTCTCCTGAGGTCGCCCTTCAGAATGGGCTGCACAATATTTTTAAGGAGATAATTCTTGGCTTTATCCATACCGCCGATATTATCAAATCCGATCTCCGGGTATATGAATTCAAGCACATCGCCGTATTCCTTCTGAAGAACGGAATGCTTCTTGTCCTTGATAAATTCGAAGCTGACCGGTACATCCTCCGCTTCCGCCTTCAGCTTGATATCCTTGATGGATTTTTTGCTGAGTCCTGAGGATAGCTTGGCGAACTCATCCACGCTGATGTCGGTTTTAACGCTGTCTTTATTGAGCAGATATTCTATATAGCTCTTACGCTGTGCTTCATCGGGCAGTCCGACCAGGATGGGCTCGATCCGGTAGGAGGATTTCAGCAGCTCGCGGCTCACATCCGCCAGGTTGTCCGCCAGCATCAGAATTGCACTGCCAACGGAGGATATCCTTGCATTGACGGACCATTCGCATATCCATATCAATGCCACTCTTTCTTCAACCGACATGCTCGCGATATCGCCGGAGGGAATCATCTTTTCGGTATGGTCGATAAAAAGTACCATTTTAGTATTCTTCAGCGCTTTATCAATAAAGGGGAACAGCCTGGAAGGCATGGCATTCATTACATTAACTGCCTCATTGGAGGTGATGATGTTAAATTCCTTTTCCATGCCTGCGTCCAAAAAGGTCAGGCCTCTGGATATATCATAAAAAGCAACGATGCCAAAGCCCCTTTGCTTGATGAACTCCTCATAAATATACCGGTCCATGTACCTGTAATTGTCGACAAGATCCCTTACATTAAAGTAAAACAGGAATTCATGCGAAATACCCGATTTATACTTGCTTAAAAAACCATTGTACCAGAAATTTCCTCCAGTCACTGCTACCCCTCCGTCTTCTTCAGCCATTCACCTGAATTATACGTCGAATCAAAAAAAATGTTTGCCGTGTAAATACAAAAAGCAATATATCCCTGAATAAATTTTTCACATTATTTCAGTAAACAATACAAATAAGTTTGCAGCATTCAAAATTCAAATAAACCGGAGGCTATATATGGAAACAACCTTTACCGTACCCTCGATCACCTGCAGTATATGCTCCAACCGGATCAAAACAGAACTTGGCCGGGTGTCGGGTATCGACAGCATTGATGTGGATTTGAAAGCCCAAACAGTAAAAATATCCTACGATCCGGACCGTCACCAGCCGCGCGATATACGCGGAATGATCGCCGGACTGGGCTATGAGGTGCAGCAATAGCGGGTACCGGAGGGGAACGTTTCCCGGTTCTTATATACATGGCCTGCCGCGGAAACGTTCCCCTATATTATTTCACATCTGGCTTCTTTTTATTGCCTTGATAATCGTTTCTTCCTGATTCTTGATATGTTTTTGGGCGCATTTCATTGCCGCCTCGGGATTCCTGCCCGTAATAGCTTCAAAGATTTCATTGTGCTCTCTGACCAGATCCTTTGAACTGCTGTAATCCTTTATATAAATCACCCTGAACCGCTGCACCTGTTCCCTTAAATTATTGCTGATCTGTATAAGCTTGTCGTTCCTCGAGGAACGGTATATCACATCGTGAAACTCAACATCCTTCTTGATGAGGCCTTGCAGATTGTCCTTCTCGACGTAGTTGGCGAACTGGCTGAGAAGATGCTTCAGTTCTTTGATTTCATCGTCGGTAATCCGGGCAGCCGAAAGCGAGGATGCCAACCCGTCCAACGTTGAACGGACCTCCAGCACATCCATGATATCCTTGACCGAAAGATCTGCCACATGGGCGCCTTTTCTCGGAAGCATTTCAACCAGTCCTTCGAGCTCCAGCTTTCTGATCGCTTCACGTACAGGCGTTCTGCTGACACCCATCTTATCGGCCAACTGTACCTCCATTAATCTTTCGCCGGGCTTGAGTTCGCCTACGATGATGGCTTCCCTGAGCGTATTGAAAATAACCTCCCGCAGTGGTTTGTAATCATTCAGGTTTACTTTCGATAATTTCCCTGCCATTTCCGTACATCTCCTTATCTTCCTCTATGTCTGTTATTATTATCCTTCGACAACACACTCTTCACCCGTCGTCCTGGTGAGGAAGCACTTCCACTTCCTGTCCCTGGCCAGCTGCTCATAAGCTGCCGCAGCAGTATTGCTTCCGGAAAATATCCCAAATACGGATGGTCCGCTCCCACTCATCATACTCCCAAGCGCACCCAGTTCAAGAAGCTTGTCCTTCGCCTCCTGGACTATACTATATTTCGGTATGGTCACCTTCTCCAGCACATTCTTCATTTGTCCCGCAACCGCGCCGATATCTCGCCGGCCTAACGCCTGTACAAGCAAATCCGTTTCCGGTCTGTCGCCTTCAGAAACATCCGATAGGTTCAGATTGCCGTAAACCCAGGCAGTCGAAACACCTATGCGCGGTTTGACAAGTACAATATGAACACCGCTGAAGTCCGGCAATTCCGTCAAACGTTCTCCGATACCTTCAGCAAGCTTTGTTCCGCCGCTGATGCAATAGGGTACATCCGCTCCTACCTGTTTCCCGAGTTTCAAGAGCTCCTGCCTTCCAAGCCCCAGCTTGAACAGATCGTTGAGGCCTCTCAGCACGGCGGCTGCATCCGTACTTCCGCCCGCGAGTCCCGCAGCTACAGGTATCCTTTTTTTTATCTTGATTCGCACTCCGCTTTTTATTCCACATTGCTCAAGCAGCAGTCCTGCAGCTTTACTTGCGGTATTTCTGCCGTCGCAGGGCACCCATTTATCACTGCACTCAATGCTGATGCCAGCAGGTGCGGTTTCAAGGCATATGCTGTCATGGAGCTCAACGGTCTGCATGATCATTTTAAGATCATGGTATCCGTCAGCGCGTTTTCCCAAAACATCAAGCGACAGGTTTATTTTGGCGTGTGCTGCTATATTCAGACTCAATTTCATTCACCTCTGGCAATATGAAGTAAAATGTGGGAATTTACTCCAACTCCTGTCTTAAGTACATTATATACAAAAAACATTTCTATTACAATAAAAAGTGCTTGAAAACTTATTTTCAAGCACCTATATCATAACAATTTTCTATTTAAAATACAATTTATTATAGTTTTCTCGGTATCAGAATCTGCTCACCCGGAGGTAATATGTCCGTATTGCCGAAATCATTATCCCGCTTAAGTTCATCTATCGTCGTATAGTATTTTTTGGCAATCTTCCACAGGGTATCTCCCTGCTGTGTAAAATAAATGGTAATACTCGGCTGTGAAGCCTGCCGCTTATCGTCCAGCTGCTGCTCCGCCGCTTTTGAGATGACCGGTATCGTAACCTGGTTGCTGACCCTGACAAGCAGGCCTATTACAAACCTCACCTCGACCTCCTTGGCCGAGACCATGCTGTAGCTGCAGTGTTCGATATTCATTTCGGCATTTAGTCGCATGCCCGCTCTGACACCTTTCATGTCCAGTGTCTGCCTGAACGGTATCTCACAATCCGAGCAAAAAACCGGCTGCTCTTCATTGCCGGCCAGATAAAGTATGTTGCAGCCCACAACGCCTTCCAGAACGATCCTGTCGTCGGTGATGGCACCTTCCGACAGCGATATCTTGCCAAGAACATTGAAAACCTCTGCAATATCCGGTGAATCCGCACCAATTTCAATTGTTTCCCGCAATGTCACCTGGCTCTTGCCCTCGGCTGTCATTTCCTCCATCTTCAGCTGTTCCTTCTCAAGAAGGATCCTGCTGAAAGGACTGTATGCATCCTCGGCAAGCTCAATTTCCTTCTTTCCAAGGCATTCAGCATGTACATTCAGCATAATTTCGCTTTTCAACTGCCGCAATTCTCCGTCGGCATCCTCTTCCGCTTCAAAGGATACATCGCCAATGTCGAAATCGACATTGCAATATGAGGTCTCGTCTGCGCCGGGCAAATCAATGGCATGGGTAAATGGAATTTCATGTTCCATGTATTGAATACTCTGCGTCTCGTTATCGCCGATATAGAGCGTTGAAATATTCACTTCACCTTTGGCAATGATCTTGCCCTCAGCAGCCTTGAAATCCATGCCGGTAATTTTGACATCATTTCTGAGAACTTCCCTTATGGCAGGCTTTCCTGCGGGTATTTCAAGGAGCTCGTTTACGGGGCAGTTCGTGTCGCAGTCCCCTATGTATGAGTTTACCGCAACAGAGCTTCTCAATACCTGGACACCCTCGACCCCTTCAAAATCGCGCGTTATATACTGTTCCAGCTGGCTGGTTACCCTTCCGTGCAGGCTGACGATCACCTTTACATTGACCTTTCTGCTGTTGAGTATTTCATACTCCATATGCTCAATGTCACATTTCACCCTACTCTGCATGCCCTGTCTGGTATTCGGTATGTCCATCGCGTAGTGGAAGCCGGTGCTTGTGTTGATGCTCTTTACAGGCTGCTCCGGATCATCGGAAACGTATAGTATTTTATACCTTACCGTACCGCTGGCAAGCAATTTGTCTGACGCCGCCTCAGCACTGTTTATATAAGCATCGCCGTCCAGGAGCAATATCCGGGCAATGTCCGGCTTGATATCCGGCACAATAATATCAATCTCAACAATGGTCTGCGTTGTATCCTCCCCTATGAGTTGATTAAGCCTGACGGCATCCCTGACTAGTTCCAGAGACATTTTGTATCCTCCCCCCGCATGAATGCAAACAATATCATCTCTTAATGTATATTGACAAGACCTCCGAAATATTACAAGAATCAAAAAACAGCCCAATCGTTAGATCGGGCTGTCCTTCAGGCAATTCCAGTATATATCCTTATCATCGTCAGCTGACGCGTATTCTTTTGTCGTGCTTGCAAATTACAAGCTCCACTGCTTTTGTAAGTATGTCTGTGTAACTGTAGGAAACTCGCCTGGTTGTCTCGTATTCGTTCTCAAACTTGATGATGAAGATGCTGGGATAGGAATTTTCTATTACTCCCTCTTTTATAAATGCCTTTTTTCTGCCTTTATTGGCTTTCAGCTGAACTTTCTCGCCAATGCAGGTCTCAATGTTTTTCTTTATTTGAAACAGGTCACTCTTTTCTGCCATTGAATCACCTCATCTTCTGTTTTTAATATTATATCACAAACTGCTGAGCTTGTCAAAAAAATTAAATATTATAACAAGGGAAATTTATTAATGTCAAGTGTTTTTTAAAATTTTCACTATAAAAGTTATTGGTAAGGCTCCATTGGATACCCTTCCCGGTATTTTCCCCTTGTTTGTATACCACCTATTCCAGTTTTTCCAGTTATAGTATTGTCAATTACTTCCTCCGGTGTAAGTACCTTTTCAACACTTGAATAGGCTACCTTGTGACATACTTTTACCGGGTCCAGCGCATGGATCAGGTCTCTGAAAGGCGCGCTGGCAAAATTGGCTCCGGCTTTTATGATTTCATTGTACAGAGACTGGCATGCCCCGGCAAAAATAACAAGGCTGTCCATGTCGCCATTAAAGCGCCTCGCTTCTTTAACAGCCTCAATAAAATACCGCGATGTTCTATATGACGCTATGTTCGTATAACTGTTCTCTCCCTTGATAAAGCCGTCATGGCCGGTCAAAACGAGAATATCGGGCCTGTGTTCCTTCAGCAGCTCAAAAACACGTCCTGGCTGGTCTTTTTCAGGAACATATTCGCCCGTTACGGTAATGCCCAGTTTTCTATATTCCGCCAGGCAATTCTCGAGATAATCCTTATCACCGTCCAAATGGAGTACCTTTCCCGGCTTTTTTATTTTACCGGTTTCATCATTTGAGGTGTCTCTATAATATGCTTTTTTTGGGTATCCCCTGAAGCGGGCCGCATAGGAATTTCCATTGCTTCTCTGTTCTTCCCTTCCATTCTCCGTATGCTCTGCAAGACGCAGGCATTTGTCCCTGTATTCGCTTATCCTGCTGTCCGTTTGAATTTCAAGGTCCGATTCAGGCGCATCCGCTTCGATTCTGTAGCTGATCCCCTTTAATGTAACGATGTTACCGCTGCCGGTATCCGTAATGTCCACGACCTTGAAAAAAACATCGTATCCATAGGATTTTCTGGCAACAATATCCCCTATTTTCAGTTCGCCCATACATTCACCACCATCCGTATTCGGATTATGCCACCCGTTCAATCAGCAATCTCTTATTATTATAATATGTAAACCCTGACGGGTATGTTATCATACGTTCCACAAATACTCAGTTTTTTTGTTTTGCCCTTTTCTGCTATTGTACTGCGAAAGCGAAGTTAGTATAATAGAAGCAGCAAGGGAGCGGGAGCGCCGGCAAGCCCTGTATGGGCGGCTGCGGCGCCTGTCCGCAGGTGATATGTATAATCTGTTGAAAGGTAGAACCATATGCTAACTGACATTGAAATTGCCCAGCAGTGCAAAATGAAGCCTATTACAGAAATAGCGGCCACTCTCGGCATAAACGCCGAAGAGCTTGAACTCTACGGAAAATATAAAGCAAAGCTGTCTCCGGAAATATGGAACAGGGTACAGGACAACAAGGACGGAAAGCTGGTGCTGGTCACCGCTATCAACCCGACTCCCGCAGGAGAAGGCAAAACCACGACCACTGTCGGTCTCGGACAGGCAATGACCGCTATTGGAAAGAAAGCCGTCATTGCATTGCGAGAGCCATCACTCGGCCCGGTTATGGGAGTGAAGGGCGGCGCCGCCGGCGGCGGGTATGCGCAGGTCGTGCCTATGGAGGATATCAACCTTCATTTTACAGGTGACATGCATGCCATTACAACGGCCAACAACCTTCTTTCTGCAGCTGTTGACAATCATTTGCAGCAGGGCAATGAACTGTGTATCGATCCGCGTCAGATAGTCTGGAAGCGCGCCATGGATATGAACGACAGGGCGCTGAGAAACATTGTGGTCGGTTTGGGCGGCAAAGCAAACGGTATACCCCGGGAGGATGGCTTCAACATCACCGTCGCCTCGGAGGTCATGGCAATACTTTGTCTTGCGGACAGCCTCACAGATTTGAAAAGCAGGCTTGGAAAGATCATTATCGGTTACAGCTATTCAGGCGCACCGGTCACAGCCGCACAGCTCAAGGTGGAAGGCGCAATGGCGCTTCTCCTGAAGGATGCAATCAAGCCCAACCTGGTGCAGACGCTTGAAAATACGCCAGCATTGATGCACGGCGGGCCGTTTGCCAACATCGCGCACGGCTGCAACAGCATCAACGCTACAAAGCTGGCTTTAAAGCTGGCCGATTATGTTATCACAGAGGCGGGCTTTGGCGCCGACCTGGGCGCCGAGAAATTTTTCGACATCAAGTGCCGGTATGCGGGCTTCAAACCCGATGCCGTCGTGCTGGTGGCAACCATACGGGCACTTAAATACAACGGCGGAATGCATAAGGATGAACTGAAGCGTGAAGACCTCCACGCTCTGAAAAAAGGCTTTGTCAATCTTGAAAAGCACATTGAAAACATCAATAAGTACGGTGTTCCGGTAATGGTAGCCATCAACCATTTCATCACAGACACACATGAAGAGGTTGAATATGTCAAAGCCAGATGCAAGGGCATGAACGTAGATGTTGCCTTTTCGCAGGTATTTGCCAAAGGCGGCCAGGGGGGGACAGAGCTTGCCGAAAAGCTGGTCCACCTGATAAACAGGACACCCGCCCGTTTCAAGCCGTTGTATGATGAAAAATTACCGGTCAAATCAAAAATTGAGACCATTGCGAAAGAGATATACGGCGCTCGCAATGTAGTATACTCCTCTGCTGCCGATAAAGCGATCAAAAAGCTGGAGGAAATGAAGCTGGACGCACTTCCCATATGCATGGCCAAAACACAATACTCGCTGTCGGATAATCCGCACCTTCTGGGGCGGCCGGAAAACTTTGAAATGAATGTACGTGAAATCAGGGTATCGGCCGGCGCAGGCTTCATAGTGGCACTTACCGGAGAAATTATGACCATGCCGGGCCTGCCCAAGCTTCCTGCCGCCGAGAAGATCGACATTGACGAGAACGGCATCATTACAGGCTTGTTTTAACGCGGATTGCAAATATTAAGCTTAAAAAGAATGGGGATTTTCCTATGGAAATATCCCCTTCTTATATATATTGCGAAGCAAACCCATCCATGAAGGCTTTATGAGGTCCGATTTCATCAATGACCTCCTGCAGCCTCAGGACAAAGCTCCGTTCGGACCAGCTGCGCCTGCTGTTGTAATACCTGTTGACCACACGCCAGAATTTCTGGGGAAACTGCAGGATAATCTTCATTACAGCCAGCTCTTCGCTGCTGAGCGGTTTTACCGAATTGTAGGAATGCAGGATCAATTCTGTTTTAGAGATATCCCAGTCACACTTCCTCATTTTTCGCCGGATGAAGTTGGCGATATCATAGATCTTCAGTTCAAAGCAGCAGTAATCAAAATTAGTGACAGTCACCTTTTCAGCGTTCATGATAATATTGTGATGCGTATAATCATGATGGCACAAGGTTGCTTCCTCCCTTGTGCTTTCCACAAGCTTCCCGTAGCCGGACAAGGCAAGCTCGGCGGCTGCGTTTTCACCGAGTTCGCTGAAATAGTCCACATATTCCAGAAACAACTGGTCAAACCGGCCTTTGCCCTTTTTCGCCTGCTTTCTCATTTTTTTGATGTCCTCAAGCCTTTTCCCGAAATATCCCGGCAATTTGCCAAGCTCGTCCTGCACCTTGCAGCCATCCGGCACAATAAACCCGCGGGAGGCTTCGTGAAGTGACGCCAGGACCGTTGCAGCCCGCCGGACATCGTCATCGCTGTCGAAGCTGCTTTCACGGCCGTCAATGAAGTCCGTCAGCGTATAGCAGCCGTTATCCACACTGAAATATGGCAATCCGTCCAATGTGCAAAGGTACCTGTCCACTTCTGTAAAGCCGTTGCGGACAAGATGCTCCTTCGCTGCATGGACAAACAGGACCCTTTCAGGCGAAAACGGTACTTTTCTTACCACTTTTCTGCCCTGAGGCGTTACAATCATGTATGTGTCTTTATACGGAACCAGGTTTCTGATCTCCAGGCCAAATTTATCCCCAAGCTCTCTGTCAATCCCCTGCATGGCATACCTCCGGGCATATAAGCAGCTTTGTTAATGTGAAACACTTAATTATATGCCATATCACAGATACATAGAATGTTTTTCATGGGGATACCGGCCCGGAGAGAACACTGCTCTGTCCGTATGTCCAAAGGATCACAGTGCCGGCTTTGACGCCGAATCTGTTTGCCCTGAATAAGCATTGAACTGATATCTTTGGCGCGCAGCCATACGCTGAACAGAGCCTGCTGCCGGCAGCAGCAGGGTCGTCTGAATGCAAAAATCTCAGACACTTTATTTTACTTGAGCCCCACCCCAACTATTGACATAGAGCCTTGAAATAGAGCCATGCAAAAAGGAGAGCCTTTCGACTCTCCTTCTTATCTGTCATAGACATTTGCAGTTTTAAAACCCGGGCCCGCATGCACCGGACGGCTTATGGAAGTCTTAAGCTTCTTCGCCCGCCAGCCTGAGCAGCTGTGCCCATCTCTTGTCAACTTCTGCCTGGATTTCTTCCAGCAAGCCTTCATTGCCCGCTTTGAACAGGTGCTTGAACCTTCCCTGCATCTTCAGGAAATCTCTTACCGGCATTTTGTTCTTTGGTTTGTAGTTTATGATATATTTTCCGTCGATAACCTCGTAAAGCGGCCAGAAGCAAGACTCAACAGCAGCTTTGTTGATGTCCATCAGGTCGGGTGTATTGTACTGCCAGCCTCTGGGGCAGGGAGCCAATACGTTGAGGAATGCCGGACCTTCTGTATATAAAGCTTTTTCAGACTTTTCATAAAGGTCCTTCATGTTTCCGATCGCTGCAGTCTGAGCAACATACGGGATATGATGGCTTGCCATGATATCCGTCAATTCTTTTCTCCACTGCATTTTACCGGGAAGCTTTTTGCCTGCGGGTGAGGTGCTGCAGTCCGCATATTTCGGTGTAGCAGAGGATCTCTGTATACCGGTGTTCATATAAGCACCGTTGTCGTAGCAGACATATACCATGTCATGGCCTCTTTCCATAGCGCCTGAAAGAGACTGGAGTCCGATATCATATGTTCCGCCGTCGCCGCCGAACGCGATAAACTTTGTTTCGCCCTTCAGCTTGCCTTTCCTCTTCATGGCCGCATAAGCTGCCTCTGCGCCGGAAATGTTGGCCGCTGAGTTTTCAAATGCGTTGTGTATGAAGGAATCCTTCCACGATGTGTAGGGGTAAATGAAGGAACAAACTTCCAGACAGCCTGTAGCGGATCCGATTACAGCATGGTCCTCTGTTTTCAAAGCTCTGAGGATCTGCCTGACGACGACAGGAGCTCCGCAGCCTGCACACATTCTATGTCCACCGGTAAATCTTTCCGGCTTTTTAGCTACTTCTTTCAAATTGTAAGCCATTTATCCGCACCTCCTATTCTCTAACGCCAAGGTAGTTGTAAGCCTTATCTACCTTGCCGGTTTCTGCAATTTTCAACAACTCGCTGAATACGATTTCCAAATCATCGGCTTTCACGTCTCTTCCGCCCAGGCCATAAATATAGTTTATAACCTTGGGTGCGAAAACGCCTTTTGCATACATGGCGCTGGTTACATCGGTAAACAGCGGACCTGCTGCCGCATTGAAGCTATCAGCCTTGTCCATGACTGCTATCGCCTTGAATTTTGAAAGGGCCGCAACGATTTCATCCACAGGGAAAGGTCTGAATACTCTGGGCTTGATCAAGCCAACCTTTTTACCCTGTGCTCTCAGCTGGTCAACTACATACTTGCCGGTACCGGCCGTAGAGTTGAGAACGACCATGCAAACTTCGGCATCATCCGTTTTGTATTCTTCAAACAGGCCGTATTTTCTGCCTGTCAGCTTGCTAAATTCTTCAGAAACCTGAAGTATAACTTCCTTTGAATCGATCATTGCCTGAGCCTGCTGCCTTTTGTGCTCAAAACAGTGTGTAAAGTGATCCAGCGGTCCGACAGCAATCGGGTTTTCCTTGTTGAGCAGGTAGTTCTGCGGATTATATTCACCAACAAAAGCCTTCACCTTGTCATCCTCAAGCAGCTCGATGTTTTCGATGGCATGGGAAGTGATAAAGCCGTCCTGGCAGATCATAACGGGCAGCTGCACTTTTACATGCTCGGCGATACGATTGGCCATCAGCATGTTGTCATATGCTTCCTGGTTGTTTTCGGAGTAAATCTGTATCCAGCCGGAATCTCTTGCGCCCATGGAATCACTGTGGTCATTGTGGATGTTCAGCGGACCGGACAGCGTCCTGTTAACACAGGCCAGAACCACCGGAAGCCTTGAGCTGGAAGCAATATAGAGTACTTCCCACATGAGTGCGAGACCATTGGCGGAGGTTGCGGTCATTGCCCTGCCACCCGCAGCGGATGCACCTACGCATGCCGACATGGCGCTATGCTCGGACTCAACTGCAACAAATTCTGTGTCAACGGCACCGTCTGCCACGTAGGTAGAAAAATACTGGGGAACTTCTGTTGACGGAGTAATCGGGAATGCCGCAACTACGTCGGGATTTATCTGCTTCATGGCAACCGCTATCGCTTCGTTGCCACTCATTCTCTCTCTTATAGCCATTTATCGTCGCCTCCTTACTTGCTTTCCTCTACAAAGTCAATGGCTTTGAAAGGGCAAACCTTTACACATACGCCGCAGCCTTTGCAGTGGTCAAAGTCAAAATCAGTTCTTTTTCCGTTTTCATCAATCAGAATGGAAGTATCCGGGCATACCGGATAGCAAAGCAGACACTGCTTGCATTTATCCTGCAGCCAAACCGGCTTCATGGAACGCCAGTCGCCTGTTTTGAAAAGGTGTGCATTTCCCGCGGAATCAATGGTACCGCCTATCGTTATATCCTTCCAGGTTACATCATTCGGAACAGATTTTAATTCCTTCTTGCTCATTACCCTTTCACCTCCTGCATGGACCTTTCAAGAGCCTTGATATTGCCATCGACCACTTCGGGCTTCTTTGCGAATTTATGCTTGAACGAATCTACCATATCCTTCAGGAATATCTCTTCATCCATTACCTTGCTGACTTTTACAACTGCGCCCAGCATGGGTGTATTGGGAAAATATTTTCCGAGTGTTTCAATTGAAATGGTTCTTGCATCAATGGTGCACACTCTTCCTTTATAACCCTTGAGAAACGGCTTTACTTCCTCCGGAGTCCTTGTAGTGTTAATGATAATGGCACCACTTTCTTTCAAGCCCGCAGTTACATCTACCGCAGAAAGAAGCGTATCATCTACAACTACTACGTAATCCGGTTCATAAATGTTGCTGTGAATAGTTAGTCTTTCATCACTGACCCTGTTGTAAGCTGTGATTGGTGCGCCCATCCTTTCTGGGCCATACTCTGGAAATCCCTGGATATATTTTCCGGTGTTGAATGCTGCATCCGCCAGCAGCAGAGAAGCGGTCTTGGCCCCCTGGCCTCCACGTCCGTGCCATCTTATTTCGACGACCTTGCCCATTTTGCTAACCTCCTTCTGGTTATAAAGCGACAATAAATATTGCCTATTTAATTTTATTTTACATAATCTACTGTTTGAGAGATATATGATTGAAGAAAATCATAACAGCAGACAGTAATATCATGTATGTCAACCAAATTAAAGTATAAATCTTTGTTTATATATTGTCAAGTAAGCAATTAAAAAAAGCCCATTTCAGTAAGACTGGAGGGCAGTCCAATTGTTCTTTGTATACAAAAAAACACAAGCTTACGCATTGTGCTGCAAAATGGCTATTGTACCAAAGTTTGAGCTTTTTGCTTCCTATTGGGGAAAGGTTCTCCCGTCAAACACCAAAAATTACCTTGAGCAGAACGATCAGGACAAAACCGGGTATACCCAGCGTCCCGACAATAAATGCGGTATAAATGTTCAGCGCGATATGAAAGCCGAACATGCCACCGATAAAATTGACGGCAAGGATGGCGATAGCGCCCAAAAGCGCATTATAAAACAGCTTCAGGACGATCTTCAACGGTACCAGAAGAAGTCTTCCGAGTACGAACAATAAAATAATTCCGACGGCATATGCCAGGATCACTCCATAATCAATTGCCATAACCTCACACCAGTATCAACGTATTTCAGACAGATTACATACGGGAAAATAAAACCAGCCTTTACTACACACAATATATATACTTGTACAATTCGATGATTATTACTGAACTTTTATATGTAACGGGAGAGGCCTTTTTCCTTGACCAGCTTTATAAAATAGGTATATCTGGCTTCGCAGGCTTTCAACAGGTATGTATAGTAATCTACCAGCAATTCATCACAAACATGATCAAAATTTGCATTGGTTTCGATCCATTTGTCACGGGCTTCCTGTGTTACTCTTAATAGCTCCAGCTCCTCGGATGTCAAAGCTGTGCCGGACAATTTGGAAAAAAGCGGCTTTGGGGCCTTCCCTGATTTCAATTGGCCTTTTTCCCGGCCGGCTTCAACCTTCATTTCGACCGTATTCATTCTATGCACCTCTTTCAGCGGGACTCTCCCGTCCTTGCAGGCTCTGGCTCTGCAGGTGCTGGGGCTCCCGATTTCTTATAGTCTTTCCGTTCACTATAAGTATAGGCGCAAATTTACATTTATATACATTTTGTTTCGTCTTCGCGCAGAATACGTAGAACCGCATTGGAGGTTACATACCTGAACCGTCCCCAATCCTTCCATTTGCCCCGGATACCTTCCAGAGACTTCACAATTTTTTCGAGCCCGTCCAGATTTACCTCTCTCACTTCACTGATCTCATCATCGCTGGCATCCTCGAGCAGCTTCCCCCCGGTTTCATCCAGTATAAATATGTAGGAGTAAAACATCACATGCTGGTTTTCATGTTCGAAACGTATTCTAACCACTCCGCCGAATGACCGGATCGTTACCTCAAGACCCAGTTCCTCCCGAACTTCACGATAAACTGCTCCGAGGATATCCTCCCCGTGCCCTATGCCGCCGGTGGGAATCCTGTAAATGCCCTTTGGATATTCGCTGCAGGTAATGGCAATAAACTTGCCGTTGGGCCTGACAACGCAAAAGACCACCTCACCCCG
>JAEZMC010000080.1 GCA_023435805.1 Bacillota bacterium
AAAAAGGGCTCTTACAAGAATTCAGCTTATGCAGCGGCCAAATTCGGCGGCATCGGCCTTACCCAGAGCCTCGCGCTGGAGATGGCGGAATACGGAATCCGGGTAAATGCCATCTGTCCGGGGAACCTGCTTAATTCCCCGCTGTGGAACGAAGGCCCCAATGCGCTTTTTAAGCAGTATGCAAAAAATCAGGGTATTACGGAGGAGCAGGTCAGGCAGAAATACCTGAATCAGGTGCCGCTGGGCAGAAGCTGCGAGTATGAAGATATCGCAAATGTCATGGTTTTTCTTGCCTCCGATGAAGCAAGCTATATGACCGGCCAGGCCATCAACGTCACCGGCGGACAGGAAATGCGCTGACACCGGTATTAAAAATCTCATTTTGAAGAATATATACAGGAGGATACTGCAATGCGCTCCGAAATCAATTTACTCATAGACCAATTGAATCACGCGGACATGAACGTCAGGCTGGACAGCCTCAAACAGCTGATGGATAAAATCAGATACGGTGAGCTGGAAAAACCGATAAAAGGCAAGGATGTCAACAACCACATCCACACCATCTATTCCTTCTCTCCCTATTCGCCCACCAAGGCGGTTTGGATGGCCCATGCCGCAGGCCTGGCCACGGCCGGCATCATGGATCACGATTCCATCGGCGGCGCAGAAGAGTTTATCGAAGCCGGAAGAATCGCCGGTCTGGCAACCACCATCGGAATTGAATGCAGGGCCGATTTTTCCAAAACACCGCTCAGCGGCAGAAGGATCAATAATCCAGATCAGGATTCCATAGCCTATGTTGCGCTGCACGGCATACCTCATACGCAGATCGGACGGTTAAAGGAATTCTTCAAGCCTTATACGGAGCTTCGCAACAAGCGCAATGCAGCCATGGTGGACAAGATCAACCGCCTTACGGAAAGCGCCGGTCTGGTGTTGGATTTTGACAGGGATGTTGTCCCCTTATCCAATTACAAAAACGGCGGCAGTATTACGGAACGCCATATTCTGTTTGCCCTGACGCTCAAATTGACAGGTATGGCCGGCAAAGGCCCGGCGCTGGTCGATTTCCTGAGGAACGGACTCAAGCTGAAGGTCAGTGCCAAATTGGAAGGTTTTCTGTCGGACGCCTCCAACCCGCATTATGAATACGATCTGCTCGGCCTGCTGAAAAGTGAGCTGGTAGCAGATATCTATATCGACGCCACAGACGAATGCCCCGACATCACTGAAATCATCAAGCTTTCCGAAAGCATCGGCGCCATATCGGCCTATGCGTATCTTGGCGATGTGGGTGAATCCGTCACAGGCGACAAGAAGGCGCAAAAGTTTGAGGATGATTATATAGAGGAGCTTTTTTCCGTACTGCACAATCTGGGCTTCAGGGCTGTGACCTACATGCCGTCACGGAACAGCATGGCACAGCTTGACAGGGTACGGTCCCTGTGCGACCGGTATTCCTTCTTCCAGATCAGCGGCGAGGATATCAACTCCTCCCGGCAGTCCTTCGTATGCGAAGCGCTCCGGAATGAAAAGTTCCAGAACCTGTATGACGCAACCTGGGCGCTGGTCGGCCATGAGCTTGCCGCAACGGAAAACCTCAACGCAAGCATGTTTTCGCCGCAGACCGTCAGCAAATACCCCTCCCTGGAGGAAAGGACAAGGGTGTATAAAGGAATCGGACTTAGTCTGGGTTGAGAATTGAAAATATTTCCATGCTGGTGTAAAATAGTAGTGGAAAGTCGGCAGATAAACAACAATTTACGGAGGTACAGCAATCAGTGTTAGGTGTCGAAAGAAGAAGCAAAATCATGTCTGTTTTATATGATAAAAAGAGCATCCTCGTTCAGGAGGCGGCCGTATCGTTCGGTGTGACGGAGGAAACGATCCGGCGTGACCTCAAGGAACTGGAAAGTCAGGGCCTTTTGTCCCGGACCTACGGCGGCGCAGTTCTAGCTGATGACTCCAGGGCTGAAGCACCTCTTGAAATAAGAGAAGGTATCAATATAGCCGGCAAGGATTCCATCGGAAGGTATGCAGCCGGCATGATCCAGGACGGAGATACCATCATGCTCGATGCCAGTACCTCGGCCTTGTATGTTGCAAAGCATATTAAAAATAAAAAGGGGCTTACCGTCATCACCAATGCCGAACGCATCATATTCGAGCTTGCAGGCTGCGACGATATGACCCTTATCTCCACCGGGGGCATATTTCGGAGCAGGAATCTGTCCTATGTAGGGCGCGCGGCGGAGAATGCCATCAGCAACTACTATGCCAACAAGCTGTTCTTCTCCTGCAAGGGCTTTTCTCCCAAACGCGAGCTGACGGATTCCAACGAGCAGGAGTCCGAAATACGCAAAACCATGATCCGCTGCTCCAACCAGGTCATTTTCCTGTGCGATCACACAAAGTTTGACAAGGTCGGCTATGTAAATACAGCCAGGCTGTCCGAGCTCAGCACCATCATAACGGACGCGCCGTTGCCGGAAAACTGGACGGAGCTTCTGGCAGGCTCATCGGTACGTATTGAGCTGGCTAAATGAGCAGTTGCTAAAAATCACGGGAACGGTGTTTGTTCCTGTGATTTTTTTGTTCCGCCACCCCGGCATAATCCTGCCATCTGTCAACTTTTTGGCATTTTGGCATAGAATATTTCATTGCATTAGTTTTTGCGAAATGAGTACAGTTGTATGAGGTATAAAGCAGAAATTTTTGATTATTTGCAATACTTGTATGATACTACAGGTTTTAGTGACCATCAGCTGCACAGCGTGATTAAATTCCAAAACAAGGTTCACGCCGCAACAATGGAAAAGGCCGTCAGGCTATTAGTCAAAACCGTGCCCTTACTATCCAGAGTATACAGGAATGATGAGAGCGGCTCCTATTGGGAAGATGTCGATGCGCAGCAATGGTCAGACCTTTTTACACTCGTATATGATCATGAAAGCTTTGAACGCTTTACATTTTCCAAAACAGACGAAGAAATCGGCCCCCAGATCAAGACTTGCTTACTGCAATCGGACAGCAGCTCCCTTTCCATTATAATAAACCACATGGTAACGGACGGTGCCGGAATGAAACAGTGTCTCTATCTATTGTCGGACATTTATTCAAAGCTGCTGAGAAATCCTGAATACACGCCGGATTATGTCATTGACGGAGATCGAAGCTTTAAAAAGGTCATTTCGGGAATCCGCTTATCAGAAAAAATAAAGATCCTCCTGTTCAATAATAAAGATAATAATCAAGGTAGTGATTGCAAATTTCCGATGAGCACCGGAGAAAAAACATCACCCTTCATACTGACACATGAAATACCGCCGGATAAGTATTATACTATTCTGAATTTCTGTAAAAAGCATCATGTAACCGTTAATGACGTGATACTTACTGCATATTTCCGTGCGCTTTCAGACATGTTGAATTTAAACGGAAAAACCCTTGATATTCCTATCATGATTGATATGAGAAGGTATATGAAGGATATAAGCCTTCATGCCCTTACAAATCTTACTTCTACAGTAATAGTCAGCATCGCTGTGGATCCGGAAGAAGATTTTTATCAGACATTGACCAAAGTCAGCTCCGAAATGAATGCAAGGAAAAACAATTATTTAGGGATGAACACGTTCCTTAAGCTCGATACAGCATTCAAATTTCTTAAAAGCAATTCTGGCTACAAAATTCTAAAAAACACATTAAAAAATCCTAACATATGCATGACAAATATCGGCGTCCTGGATTCATCGAAATTGATCTTTGAAGGCTCCACTATTGTAAATGCTTTTATCTGCGGATCAATTAAATACCGTCCCCACTTCCAGCTGTCCATGAGCAGCTTTAATGATAAAATGACATTTTGTGTTAGCCTGTACGGCACCCAACAAGATCGTGACACATTTTTACAGTTTTATAGCTTCATGGACAGTGAGCTTGATAGAATCTGTCCTTAAGAAAAAATCCCTTAAAGCATAATGCAAATTCCTTAAAGCATAATACAAAAATCCTTATTGATGTGCAATAAGGCAAGACGCCAATACCAATACTATTGGCGCCCTTGCCTTGCTTCATTCTACTTTATCCCGATAACAACGGGATGCTCAAGCGTTGACACCCGTGAATAGGCCGGAGAGAGGTATACCACATCATATGGGTAATCCTTAAGCGCAAACTCCACCCGAAATACGTCCGGTGTTTCCACATACTCTTGTTTTTCCTCATCATAATACCCGGTCATGCCGGAGGACCAGCTGTTGTATGAATACTCCCTGCCCGCTTCATCATAATAATTTGTTTCAAATATCTGATAAGCTGCATCTTTCTCGCGGCACTGGCCCGCGAAGGTAAGAAGCCAGCTGTTTCCCTTCCGTACTGCCTTCTCCAGCGTTACGCCCTCCGGAAGAGCATCTGCCTTCCTTCCGGCCAAATCCACCCTCACCCTCTTCATATCTTTGTCAAGCCACGTTGCTCCCGTAATATAGATCGTCAGCCTTTTACTATTTGAGAAGAATGTGCTCTCCAGCCGATATGAACTCATCATTGGTGAATTGATCGAACCCGTTGCTGTAATACCATTCCTGATCTGCTCAAAACGTTTGCCCTTTTCATCCTCCAGATAATACACCAGCGATTTGAGCCATGCTGTGTTGCCCTCATCGTCTTTCAGGTTCAGGCGAAGGTGGGTCGGATATACCTCGACAGTAGTTGCTGTAAGCTTCTGCCCGTCCAGAATAAAGCTTTGATTTACCTCAAAAACTTTCCCCTGCTGCGTAAAGGAAGGGTCAAATGCCAGCTTGAAAGAAAATGTCGAGATAAATTTCGGCTCATTTTCATCAGGACCGGAAATAAGAGCATCCTCCATCTGGACAGGGGCGTCCCCGGCGGGAACTGAAGCCTCTGCTGTATAGCTGCCATTGTCATGGATTTTGCACGTAAGAACAAGGCTTCCCGGCATATCTCGGTCGGTAAAGTCAACCGTGAAATGGCGAAGCTCCCCGTTTGGTTCATTAAAGCTGCCCGATGAAATTCCGTATCCCCCCATCGATGAGCCGTCCGCAGCCTTGATTGAAGGCGTCACGTCCATATGTGAATAGACCTGTGAATCCAGTGTATAGAAAATATTCAGCTGCTTCTGATCCACAATGACATACTTGACCCGCATCGTGATATCATTTTGGGTCTGCTCCATGTCAATGGGCTGTACATATTGATTCTCTACGGCAGCACTCAGAGAAGGAGAAAAGGTCACCGCATCCGCCAGCTCGCGCAATAACGGGATACGCTCGCAGGCAAGCGCAAATGTAGAAGATACATTCACCATCACTACAAAGGCAATAAAAAATACAACAAGATTGCTTACCGGTATGGTAAAGAACCAACGGGTGCGCTTGTTTCTTTTCACTCTGGCCATGGCACGGGTGACGGTATATTCGAGTGTGGACGGGGTATCTTCAAGCTCAGTTAAAAGGGTTTTATATTCTTCCATACGGCTCATGTATCATTCCTCCTCTGATAGCTCCAGTTTCAACAGGCTCAATGCGCGACGCTGCCGGGTTACCACCGTACCCTGCGGGATTTCGAGACTTTGGGAGGTCTGCGACAGTGTATAACCCGCAAAGCACCGCAGGATAACTACTTCCTTCAGTTTTTGCGGCAGACGGCGTATAGCCTCTTTTAAAGGAAGTGAATCATATTCCTCTGCTGCTGTTTCCGGAAGCGTGTCTACTGGCTGCTCCCGCCTCCTTCGCTGTAGCTCTTTTTTGCACTCATTTATAAGGATGCGTGTCATCCAGGTGTCAAAATACTCAGGCTGGCGCAGCTTTTTCAAAGCCTTCAGACCCTTGTATACCGCCTCGTCTACCGCTTCGGCAGCCATATTTTCATTACCCAGATAGAGAAGTGCCGTTCGATACAGGCGAGCCTTCAGGTGTTCCGTCCGAGCGGCAAACTCGTTATTATCCATGTTGGCTTATGTTCCTTTCTGCTGACTGTAATTCCGTCACATATTAGATACATAAATAAGGAGTTTTGATTTACCCCAGGAAAATTTTTGGCAATAGGATATCATAAAAAATCACAGGAAAAGCATTGCTTTTCTGTGATTTCTAAATCGTTTATTGCATTGCTTCCTTGGAGCTGCCCTGATCCAGGCTTCGCAGCAGCCTTTACCTGTTCGGAATTGTCATCCTACATTTCGGTCTAATCCGTAAGCTTTGCATGATAGGCAGTTGGCAGCCATGATGCTATGATGGCAGTCCGAAGGCCGTTTCAATGTCCCTGATCTGTTTTTCGCCAATCATGACCACTGGCCCCAGGCTTTTGGAGGCAATTAATGCTTTGGCGCTGTATTCCGCTACTTCCAGCCTGTCAAAAGCATTGAGCAGCGAACTGCCTGTCACTATGATGCAGTCGTTTTCCACCAGAACAATGGGATTGCTCTCTTTAAAAAGGTCCGCCACCATTCCCGGCTGCATGAAGCTCGACCCGAAGGGGAGCTTTTGGATATTGCGGAGCAGGACATAGCTTTCCGGTATGGTCCTGGAATCGAATTTTTCGTCTGTTACCGCAAAAGCCATAATGGCAGGGGGATGTGCAATGATGACCGAACGGACGTGCGGGTGCTTTTCATAGATGTATTTGTGCAGCAGGACTGACCGGCTCGGCATTTTGCCCGCTTCCCTCCTGCCACCCTCGATTCTTACAATGTCGCTGTTTTCAAGATATTTTCTGTCCCTGGCATAAGGCGTTATGATAAAGGAGCCATCATCCAGCTTCATTGAAAAGGTGCCCTGTGTGCTTGTGAAAAGCTTCTGGTCATAAGCCCGGTGAATCAACCCGCACATTTCCTTGCGCGCCGCTCTCTCCTCGCTGCTGTAGCCTTGAGGAATGAACTCCTCCATTTCGACATGCTGTTTGTTTTTGGAAATTTCAATGTGTTTTGCTGTGAGGGACTTCATATTGCCGATTTTATTGGCGTCTATCTCCAGCCTTGCGCAGAAATCCAACGTTTCAAAGGCCATAAAGGCTTTGAATAGATCCTCTCCCACGACAACCGTTCCATGATTCTCAAGCAGTACCGTATTGATACCTTTTTTGAGCACCGCCGCAATCTTCGCTCCAAGGTCGTCGCTGCCGGGAAGCCCGTACTCCGCCATGCCGACCTCACCGCAAATCATATTGGCATTGGGGATCACCCTGGTGTCGGGAATTTTCCTGACAATGCTGAAGGAAACCAGTGCCGGCGGATGTGCATGGACAATAGCATTGACGTCAGGCCTCTGTGCGTAAATCGACTGATGGAAAGGCAGCTCGCTGGACGGCCTGTGTTTGCCGATAACGGTTCCGTCCCGTTTGATCCGCACGATATCCTTCCCGGTCAGGGTACCCTTGTCCACTCCGGCGGGCGTAATCCATATATCGCCGTTTTCATCCCGTATGGAGAGGTTTCCGCCCGAGGTAGTTGTCATACCGTAGCCGTATATTCTCTCCATGATCATGACCAGCTGGTCTGAAGGGTGCAATAAATCAAATCTCATGTGCAATCACTCCTTTAGCTTGCCTGCATGCGGCTGCCTGAACACAGCCGCCCTTTATTATGGTATTATTAACAGTCAGTACTGGGGGCAAACCTTTTCAGCCAGTCGATACATAGATCGAACCATTTACCCGCGTACTTGTTGACCTGCCCTTCACTGGTCGCCGTCCGTTCGTCACACAGCGATAAACCGTGCACGCCTGATGGAAAAACGTGCAATTCAAAAGGTATGTTGTTTTTCTTCAAGCTCTGTGCAAACAACAGTGCGTTTTCCACGGGAACCAGGTCGTCATCAAAAGTATGCCAGATAAAAGACGGAGGTGTGTCACCGTTTACATGCTTTTCAAGAGACAATGCAGCATATGCGCTTTCTTCCAGGTTTTCGCCGAGAAGGTTGTAGAAGGAACCTCGATGAGCCTGGCCCAGCTGTGATGTAATAACAGGGTAGCAGAGAATGAGTGCATTGGGTTTGTTCATGCCCTCCCGGATGCCCAGGGTTTCCCGGATCGTTTTTTCCTTCCAGAATACGCCCAGGCTTGCCGCCAGATGCCCTCCCGCGGAAAAACCGCAAACGGCTATTCCGTCGACGTCGGTATGACATCTGCCCGCATTCTCCCTGATGATGCACATTGCCCTGGAGACATCCAACAGCGGCTGCGGGTGCTTTACGGCCGGCGCCACTTCATACGTCAGTACGAAAGCATTCAGTCCCTGCGCGGCGAACGCCAGCGCAATCGGCTCTCCTTCTCTTTCAGATACAAAGCCGTACCCTCCTCCCGGACAGACCAGCACAGCCTTACGCTTCCGTGTCGAGGAAATTTCAGGAGTCAGCTCCGGTATATATGCCTTCAAAACTGCCTTGCCCCTGACAGCTCCTTCAAAGCCATCCCAGATATTTATGCTTGCATGGTACATGTCATCACGCTCTTTCTGTTAATCTTGTCAAACGTTGTTCTCTCCACCCTATTTTACAACATCAGTACACGTCATCCTACTGAATCATCCGATTTTATCCTGGAACGCACACAAAGGAAATAGCAAACAGTGTTGTACATTTTTTGTTTAACCCGGTTTTTAGGTGGTAAAAATTTTAGTACCTCGAGGATAAAATAAACTTCATTACTTTTAGAAGGGATTGAGTCCATTGAAAAAGTAACCAGGGCATTCGCCTGAAGGAATGAAAGGTGATTTGAAACGAGATTGATTACGGAAAACCAATGTATCGATGCAGGCTAAAGGCCGGATTGGAATGTAACCATCCGGCCTGATGCTGTTTTAGGGGATTGCGCAGCCCTATCAAATGATGTCGTCTGAACTTCTGTATTTATTCATGAGGCCTTTAAAAATTTCAGCCGAGGTGGGGGGTGTGTAGGTAATGGCATTGGCACCCGCCTCAATGGTACTCAAAATGGATTCCTCCGTAGGACCTCCGGTTGCAATGATCGGTATATCAGGAAACTGTTCCCGGATTTTTCTGACAATCCCGATGGTCTTCCCTGCGCCTGAAACATTCAGAATACCTGCCCCAGCAGCAATTCTAGCCGCAACATCCGTGCTTTCCGAAACAATTGTGACCGCCAGCGGTATATCGATTTTTTCGCTGACCTGAGTGATGATCTCATTCGGTGTCGGAGCATTCACCACTACACCGATCGCACCTTGAAACTCCGCATCCATTGCAAGATTTATCACTCTCTGTCCGGTGGTGGTGCCTCCGCCGACACCGCACAGCACAGGTACATCTGAAGCTGAAATGATGGCATGCGTAATGACCGGCTGGGGAGTGAACGGATACACTGCAATGATGGCGTTGGCATTACAGTTTTTGATAATGGCTACATCGGTGGAAAAAAGGAAAGATTTTATCAGCCTGCCGAATATCCTGATACCGCTGGCCTGTGATATTGCTTCCGGAACACGGACCATATGCCTGCGTAAATTGCCTTGTATTTCCGGCGGGTTTATTTGCATACTTGCATCTCCTTTCTGCTGTTTCGATCCGACCAGGCGGGTCCAAAGTCAGACTATGGGCATTTTCCGGCTTCAGCCGGCCTTTGCCGCATGTCCGATCGATGTCTATCTCCATTATACAAAATAATAGCCGGAACTTGTACATACGAATAGAAGAAATTA
Source organism: Bacillota bacterium (assembly GCA_023435805.1). Lineage (GTDB taxonomy): Bacteria > Bacillota > Clostridia > Acetivibrionales > DTU013 > JAEZMC01. Next base: position 9,677 of record JAEZMC010000080.1, read on the forward strand.
TTGACTTGTCAAAAAAAAAGGACGGGTGTCCATACCCGCCCCGTCCTGTGCTTAGCCTTATTGAGCTGGTGCTGCAAGGCTTTAAAACACTGTTCCCAGTGCAAAGGCTGCCGGCCGCTCACAGGTGCTTTTCAGTTCATAATGCCTGCCGTCTTCGGATGCATCATGGAAGCCCTGCATCATATCCAATACATGGTAGGCCATATTCCCGTTCGCCCGGTGTTTTCCTCCTGCAGCAAGAGCATGGGCCATATCTGCCACGCCTATTCCCCGGCTGTTCTCACTGTAGCCGTATACCAGCGGGATCTCCTTCCATTCGTCCTGATTGCGCATGCGGAAAAATACAGGCCCGCCGAAGGTATTTGGATCCGGTACCATCAAAGATCCCTCGCTGCCATATATCTCAATACGCGGAAGGTTTGCGCTCCAGATGTCAAAGCTGGTGATGACGGTTCCCACGGCACCGTTTTCAAAGTCAAGTATTCCGGTGACATGTGTCGGCACTTCCACATCGATCATTTTGCCATATTGGGGTTTACTTGTAATCATCCTCTGGGGGAAGGATATCCGCGCGGAGCCTGTGACCCTCCTCACCGGACCCAGCAGTGAAACCAGCGCCGTCAGATAATACGGTCCCATGTCGAACATCGGGCCTCCGCCCAGCTGGTAATAGAATTCCGGTGCCGGGTGCCAGCTTTCATGTCCATGGCAGGTCATAAAGGCTGTTGCGGCCACTGGCGTACCGATCCAGCCGTCATCCACCAGTTTTCTGCAGGTCTGCAGGCCGCCGCCCAGGAAGGTATCCGGTGCACAGCCCACCAGCAGACCCTTTTCGCTGGCCAGATCCATGACCTTCTTCGCATCCTCGCGGGTAATGGCGAGAGGCTTTTCACAGTGAACATGCTTTCCTGCCTTCAACGCAGCAAGGTTGACCTCCGTATGCGCTGCAGGAATCGTGAGGTTCACGACGATTTTTATCTCCGGATCGGCCAGCAGCTCCTCAACGGAACAGGCCTTCGGAATATTGAACTCCAACGCTCTTTCAACGGCGCGTTCAGGAATCAGATCTGCGCATGCCGCTACCTCTGTAATCTGAAAAGTTTGTGTCAGGTTTTTAAAATAAATGCCGCTGATAAAGCCGCAGCCGATAATACCTACTTTAATTTTATCCATTACTGCACCATCCTCTATAAGAAAAATTAAAACATTTTGGCGTCGCTCTTGAACTGTTCCGCACACAGGCCGTCTCTCACTGCAATGTCCTTGCCTTCAGCCGCCCAGAGGAATCCCCTTCTCATCAGTTCCAGCGCGGAAGGGATGTCAAAGATATCGGCATGATGTCCCAGTGAGTTGTAGAACACACGGCCATGCCCCCACTT
>JAEZMC010000089.1 GCA_023435805.1 Bacillota bacterium
GTTCAGATACAACATATTATGTAAAACCATTCCGATCTGTTCCCGTTCGAGCTCGATTTAAGGCCATCCGGCAACATAAAAAAGCCGCTTCTCCGAATACGCGGAAAAACGGCTGCAGTTTTTGTCCTGATCCTGAATGCTCCAATCCCGTACGAACCTACCAGAGATCCTCCAGATCTTCCTTCTCCAGTTCGTGGGTCTTGTTCCTGCCCATGAGCTCAAACACCGCACGGGCCGGATCCTTCTCATTGAACAGGATCTCATAGGCTTCCGACGTGATGGGCATGCTGACACCCAGTTGCCTGGAAAGTCTGTATACCGGTTCAGTGGTAGACACGCCCTCCACCACCATTTTTATCTCTTCCAGCGCCTTTTCCACCGGCCTGCCCTGCCCGATCAATATGCCGGCGCGCCTGTTACGGCTGTGCATGCTGGTGCAGGTGACAATCAGGTCACCGATTCCGGCAAGCCCCGAGAAGGTCTGCATTTTTGCTCCCATGGCGCAGCCCAGTCTGGATATTTCAGCAATGCCCCTGGTCATCAACGCTGCCTTGGTATTGTCCCCGTAGCCCAGACCATCGGATATGCCCGCGCACAGTGCGATGACATTCTTGACCGAACCGCCGAGCTCCACGCCGATGATGTCGGGATTCGTGTACACTCTGAAACGGGGCGACATGAATATATCCTGTATCAGCTCCGCTGCCTGTCTGTTTTCCGATGCAGCCACATAGGCGGTCGGAATGCCCTTCGACAGTTCTTCCGCATGGCATGGTCCCGACATGGCCACTACCGTTGCATCGGGCATTTCCTGCAGTATGACCTCGGACATCCGGTATCCAGTACCCTTTTCCAGACCCTTTGAAAAGCAGCTGACAGTTTTAGGTTTTTTAACAAGCGATGCCATCGTTCTCATATTGTCGCGAATCGTCTGCGACGGAATGACCAGCACCAGCAGGTCTGAAAATGCAAGCACCTCCTCAAGCTCGGACGTACAAACCACATTTGCTGGTATAATGGCTCCGGGCAGCTTGTCCTTTTGCTCCCTGAGCGTATTGATCATTTCCACTTCTTCCTTGAAAACCGACCACATCTTCACATTGTGCCCGTTGCCGGCCAGTAGTATGGAAACAGCCGTACCCATGCTGCCCGCGCCAATCACGGAAATATTAACTCCCATTGCAATCCTCCTGTATCGTTCAGCGATCACTTTTTATCATATTGGTTTATAAACAATCCTTGCGATATGGCACTTTACGTAAGATGACTTATGTATCAGGACCCATCAAGCCTGCTTCCTGCTAAATGAAAATTTGGACTCCGTTCCATCCAACAGACGCTTGATATTCGAGCGGTGTTTCACAATGATCAGTAGTGCGATAATCCCGGAAAAAACGATTGTTTCGACACTTCTGCCCAGTACGACAGCCGTAGCCGGAAACAGTACAGCCGCAACGACCGACCCCAGCGAAACATACCTGGTAAGCAGCACAATCACGATAAAGACACCCAGGAGTCCCAGTGCAACAGGCCAATCAATCAGCAGCAATACCGCCAGAGAAGTCAGAACACCCTTCCCTCCCCTGAAACTGAAAAAGACCGGCCAGACATGTCCGAGTACGGCGGCTGTTCCGCCAAGCATTCCGCCCAGCTCCCCTCCGTATATCAAATACCCCGCTAAATATGCCAGAATTCCCTTTAAAGCATCCCCGAGAAGGACAAACAAGGCCGCTTTTTTGCCCAGCGTTCTTAACGTATTGGTTGTGCCCGCATTACCGCTGCCGTGCTTTCTGACATCCACTCCGTAGAACCTACCTGCGATCAGCGAGCTGTTCAGGCTGCCCAGCAAATATCCTGCGATAACCGCTAAAATTATCCTGATGATCATTTTCCCATCCCCCGTATATTCTGCATTAGTCCGGACAAACCGTCAAATGCCCCGTTTCAGGTTTCCTTCTCTCTTTCCCTGTGTATGAACCGGATAGGTGTGCCTTCGTAGCCAAAGCTTTTGCGAAGCTGATTTTCAATATATCTTTCGTAGGAATAATGGAAAAGCTCCATGTCATTGACAAAAATCACAAACGTCGGCGGTTTGACAGCAGACTGGGTTCCATAGAAAATTTTCAACCGCTTGCCCTTGTCCGAGGGAGGCTGTACCATGGCAGTTGCTTCATTGAGCAGGTCGTTCACCATGCCGGTCGAAATTCTGAGAGCAGCCTGCCCGTGGACGTATTTAACCAGCTCCAGCAGCTTGTTCACCCGCTGCCCTGTCTTGACCGATACGAACAGGACGGGCGCATACTGCATAAAGCCCAGCTTCTCATATACGGTTTTGCGGTATTCCTCCAGCGTTCCTGTTTCCTTTTCCAGCAGATCCCACTTGTTCACCACAATAATGGATGCTTTGCCCTGTTCATGGGCATAACCGGCAATTTTGGTATCCTGCTCCGTTACGCCGTCCTGGGCATCGATCATGATAACGCAGACATCCGCCCGCTCGATGGCTGTCCATGAACGAAGCGCGCTGTATTTCTCAATATTCTCGGTGATCCTGCTCTGTCTCCGGATTCCGGCCGTATCAATGAAAACGTACCGGTCCTCCCCGTCCTCCACATAGGTATCGATGGCGTCCCTGGTCGTGCCGGGAATATCGCTGACAATCACCCGTTCTTCACCGACCATGCGGTTGATCAGCGAGGATTTGCCGGAATTCGGCTTCCCGATGACCGCAACCTTGATGACATCCTCGTCATAGTCCTGCTGATCGGCCTCCGGAAAGTGCTTATAGATTTCATCCAGCAAATCGCCCATACCCAGACCATGTACCGATGAGACCGTCATCACGTCACCGATGGCGAGATTATAAAACTCATATACCTCTGCCGGCGGATCACCGACCCGGTCGACCTTGTTTGCTGTTAAAATGACCGGCTTTCCGGACTTTCGCAGCATCGTGGCAATTTCCTTGTCCGAGGCGGTCATGCCTTCCTTCGCATCCACCAGGAATACGATGACATCTGCCATATCCACCGCCACTTCGGCCTGTCTGCGCATTTGCTGCAGTATCTTGTCCTCCGTGTACGGCTCGATTCCGCCGGTGTCGATCAGTGTGAACTTCCTGTTTCTCCATTCGGCTTCCGCATAGATCCTATCACGGGTCACGCCCGGTGTGTCCTCCACAATGGATATCCTCCTGCCGCAGAGGTAGTTAAAAAAAGTGGATTTGCCTACATTCGGCCTTCCGACTATTGCTACTACGGGTTTTGCCAATTATTTCACCTCGCCGCTTCCTATATGCCAAGCATCTTTTTTACCAAATCTTCACCACTGTTTTCAACAATGGTAATCTTGCTGCCAAGCTCCCTTCCCAGCCGATCCACCGTGTAATCGTCCAGAAACAGCTCCTCTCCCGACTTCAGCATACTTCTTGAAATCAGCAGCTCGCTCCCGAGCTCATTCTTTTCAAGCTGTGCCGCAATATCGCTACCGGTCAGAAGTCCGGTCACGGTGACATTTTCCCCGAAATAGTCATTTTTTATCGGGTAAACAATGATGTTTAGATTATTATACCTTTTTTCCAGTGCCTGTGCCAATTCTTTTATATATTGGAATGCACAGATTCCGGTGGCGATGCTCACCGTCCGGGGCCCGGCAAATTTCGAGCAGTGCCGGTCCAGCTTCTTTGCATGCTTTTCAATATAAGAATGAAATTCATCTATGAGCAGGGACATCAGTCCAACACCATTTTCAATCTGCGGAAAATCCTCATATTCCTCACAAGCAGGCAACGCCGCTCCTGCCTTGATATAAAACTCATCCGCCAGATATACCAGCCTTGTTCCGCAGCGCTCAAGAAGCTTTTGCTGCCAGCTTCCGACCTGCTTCAGCACCTGCGCCGAGGCCTGTGCGTCATACGGCTCGAGTTTGAAAAGTCCTTCCCTCCATCTGGTCAGGCCCACGGGAACGGCTGAAATGCTGGCGACTCCGGGATACAGGCCGGTCAGGTCCTCGAGTGTCCGTTCCAGCTCCTGCCCGTCGTTCAGGCCTCTGCAGAGCACGATCTGGGCATTCACGGTAATACCGCCTTCCACCAGCCTTTTGATTTTATCCAGCACATCTCCTGCAAACCGGTTGCCGAGCATGGATTTTCTCAGCTCAGGGTTTGTCGTGTGAACGGATACATTGACCGGCGACATCCTATACCGGATGATCCGGTCCAGCTCCGCGCGATCCATATTGGTTAATGTAACATAATTGCCGGAAAGAAAGGACAGCCTGGAATCATCATCCTTGAAATACACGGTATCACGCATGCCTTTGGGAAGCTGGTCTATAAAGCAGAAAACGCATTGATTGGTGCAGCTCCTGGCTTCCGTAATCAGCGGCTCCTCAAATTCCAACCCCAGCTCCTCGTATTCATCCTTTTCAATTTCGATCTCCCAGAGTTCGCCGCTGCTTTTCTCAATTTCCAGCAGCAGGCGGGTGTCTGCCGTCATAAAGCGGTAATCGAAAATGTCCGTTATTTCCTGACCGTTTACGGACAGCAGAATATCTCCGGGTTCTACACCCGCTTCAAAAGCGGCGCTATCCGGCTCTACGGCATGTATGACAACACGGTTTTTCATTCTCTGCCTCCATACAAAAAGGCTGCCCTATTCAGACAGCCTCTTTCGTCCATACAGTATTTAGTCCATATAGCCTCATACTTACTTGCTTTCAGCTTCCTTAACAACTTCCTTGCCATCATAGTATCCGCATTCCTTGCATACTACGTGGGGAACCTTGAATGTATGACACTGGGGGCAGCTGATTAAGCCCGGCTGTGACAGTTTCCACTGAGACCTTCTTTTACCTGTTCTGGCTTTAGACCATTTACGTTTCGGGTTTGCCATATTCTACACCTCCCTGAAAAAAGCGTATATCACAAATTATCAAAATACTTGTTCAGACCTTCCAAGCGTGGGTCGATATCGTCATCGCCGCAACCGCATTGCTCTTCGTTCAGGTTTGCGCCGCATCTGCTGCACAAGCCCTTACAATCACCGGAACATAACTGCTTCATCGGAAGGTTTAAAATAATGTTGTCTCTGAGCGCTTTGTCAAGATCAAGTATCTTTCCTTCGAAAGGATACATGTCTGATCCGTCGGCATCGGCACTGTTGATAAAGTTTTCCTTTATCTTCACATCCAACACCCTGCCCACCTTGCTCAAACAACGGTAGCATTCGCTGCTGTAAGCGGTCATGAGACGCCCGTCGAGCTGCAGGATACCGTTTGTGTTGGTTAATGTGCCTGTAAAGGACAAGGTTCCTTCAAGATGGTATCCTTCAACAGGTTCCTGTTGGGACGGCGCTTCTTCGAAGTCGAGCTTCATGGAAGCCCCATTCACCCTTATAATATCCGATATATCAACCTTCATAACAATACCCCTTAAATCCGCGACAAATGATATTATACTAACTAATACCAGTATTGTCAAGGCAAATTGCGCTTAATCGTATGCTGCCGGATTTCCGCCTATTTCGCTGTCAGCTTCAAGGTCTCTCTGGCTATTGCAAGTTCTTCGTTTGTCGGTATGACAAGTGTCCTGACCGTAGCGTCAGGCGCGCTGATATCAAGTTCCTTGCCCTTTACCTGGTTCTTCTCCCAATCAACCCGGATTCCGATATATTCCATATCCCTCAGCACGTTCTCCCTGACGATCTCATTGTTCTCGCCTATTCCTGCTGTAAAAATAACCGCATCGATACCATTGGTGACCGCCGCATATTCTCCGATATATTTTTTCACCCTGTAGCAGAAAATGTCTATCGCCAGCTGAGCTCTGTCATTACCGGAGTCCGCAGCCGCATGCAGATCTCTGAAGTCACTGCTCACGCCGGATATGCCCAGTACGCCGGATTTTTTATTAAGGTATTCATCAATTTCGCGCAGGGACAAATTTTCATTTTCCATGAGGAACTTCACAACGGCAGGGTCGATGGTTCCGCTCCTGGTGCCCATTGCGAGGCCGGCCAGCGGTGTGAAGCCCATGCTGGTTTCAATGGAATGGCCGTTTTTGATGGCGCATACGCTGGCACCGTTTCCGAGATGACAGGAAATCAGCTTCAGTTCGTTCAAAGGCTTGCCGAGCATGACTGCCGCCCTTTCGGCAACATATTTGTGAGACGTGCCGTGGAAGCCATATTTTCTTACGCCGTACTTTTCATATATCTCATAAGGAAGCGCATACAGGTATGCATGCTTCGGCAGACTCTGGTGGAAAGCAGTGTCGAATACCGCTACCATCGGCGTTTCCGGCATGATCTGCTGACATGCTTCGATACCGATGATATTTGGCGGGTTGTGAAGCGGAGCGAGTTCAATGCAATCACGGATGGCCTGCATAACGTCGTCGTCAATGATTACGGAGTCCGAGAACTTTTCGCCGCCATGCACTACACGGTGACCCACTGCAGAAATCTCTCCCATGTTGCCGATTACACCGATCTTTACATCTGTCAGTGCGGAAATGACTTCCTTGATGGCCGCCTTGTGGTTTGTCATGTCTTTTTCGATGACAACCGCATCGCTGCCGGTTTTTGTGTGCTTGATATAGGAATTGTCTATGCCGATTCTGTCGCAAAGCCCCTTGGCAAGTACTGCTTCATTTTGCATATCAATCAGCTGATATTTTAAGGATGAGCTTCCTGTGTTGATTACAAGAATTTTCATTTTCGTTTACCCCTTTATATATTTTGAGCCTGTACGGCTGTTATTGCCACAACTCCAACAATATCCTCGGCACTGCAGCCTCTGGAGAGGTCATTGACCGGCTTTGCGATCCCCTGTGTGATCGGGCCGTAGGCTTCAGCCCTTGCAAGCCTCTGGGTCAGCTTGTACGCAATGTTTCCGCAGTTCAAATCAGGGAATACCAATACGTTTGCCTTGCCTGCTATCGGGCTGCCCTTCGCTTTGGAGGCGCCGACCGAAGGAACCAATGCGGCATCGGCCTGCAGCTCGCCATCCAGCAGCAGGAGAGGAGCTTTTTCCTTTGCAAGCCTTGTGGCTTCGACAACCTTCTGGGTCAGCTCGCTTTTTGCGCTTCCATAGGTTGAATAGGAGAGCATGGCAACCTTTGGTTCATCCTGCACCAGGCTTTTAAAGGACTTTGCCGATGCAATGGCAATTTCCGATAGCTCGTCCGCATTCGGATTTTCCACAAGCCCGCTGTCTGCATAAACAAACGTACCGTTGCTGCCATATTCACAATCCGGTACCACCATGACAAAAAACGCGGAAACCAGCTTCGTGCCGGGTGCGGTTTTCAATATCTGAAGAGCAGGCCTCAATGTGTCTGCCGTGGAATGCACAGCTCCGGACACCATACCGTCAGCCTCGCCCATCTTGACCATCATAACGCCCCAATAGAGCTCGTCCTTTATCGTTTCGCGGGCTTTTTCAGGAGTCATTCCTTTTGCCTTTCTCATTTCATAAAGCGCGTTGGCATATTCTTCAAATTTCGGCGAGCTTTCGGGATCCACGATAATTGCCTTGGAAATGTCGAGCTCACCTGCGAGCTTTTTAATTTCGTTTTCCTTCCCTACAAGCACTATTTTTGCAAGGCCCTGTTCCTGCACCATTGCAGCCGCCTTGATGGTTCTGATGTCCGAGCTCTCGGGCAAAACGATGGTTTTGATGTCCTGTTTTGCGCGCTCACTGATTTGATCTAGAAAATTCATTACATGACCCCTTTCATATTGTTGAATCCGACATACATTTATTTTGTACGAATCCATAATTATTTACTCTAAAAAAATTATTACCAGGTTCTAATATCAGCTTATATCAAGCATTTCCCGACCATCACTATTATATACAAAACGTTTATTGTATACAAGATGAGAAAAAAGAAAACTCCCGTTTCTTCAACAGGAGTAGTTTCATCAACAGGAGTTTTCTTTTTTTATTTGGCAAGCTCCTCTTTCAGAAGCCTGTTTATGGTCTGCGGGTCCGCTCTTCCCTTCATTTCACGCATGGCTTGCCCTACCAGGAAGCCAAACGCCTTTTCTTTGCCGTTTTTGTAATCCGCAACCGACTGAGGGTTGGCATCCAGTATTTTTCTTACGGCGGCACCGAGTGCGCCTTCGTCGCTTACAACCTCGAGTCCTTCCTCTTTAACGATCCGGCCGGGCTCGCGTCCGGATTCAAACATCTTTTCGAACACCTTGCGTGCGATCGTTCCGCTGATGGTACCGCTGTCAATCAACGAGACCAGCTGCGCCAGATAGCTCCCCGGGAATGGAATGGCATCCACCTCCAATTCCTTTTCCTTCAATAACCTCATCAGGTCTCCCATGATCCAGTTGCTGATTGACTTGGAATTGCTGTTTTCCCGGGCAGCTTCCTCAAAGAAATCCGCCAGCCTTTTGGAAGAGGTCAGCAGCCCCGCATCATACTCCGGCAGTCCGAAATCTTTTATATACCTTTCCCTGCGCGCAGCCGGCAGTTCCGGAAGCGTGCCACTGATGCGGCTCAGCCATTCATCGTCCACCACGACCGGTACCAGGTCTGGCTCGGGAAAGTAACGGTAATCATGTGCCTCTTCCTTGCTCCTCATGGCATAGCTGAAACCTTTTGTGTCATCCCACCGTCTGGTTTCCTGCAGGATCCTTCCGCCGTCCTCCAGCTCCCGTATCTGCCTTTGCGCCTCATTTTCTGCTGCACGCTGTATGGACCGGAAGGAATTCAGGTTCTTCATTTCCGTCCGTGTTCCAAAGGTACTGCTCCCAACCGGCCTGACCGAAAGGTTGACGTCCGCCCTGAGCGAGCCTTCCTGCATTTTACAGTCACAGACATCCAGATATTCCAGTATGGCCTTGATATTTTCCACAAAAGCCCTGGCCTCTTCGGGCGACCGCATATCCGGTTCCGATACGATCTCTATCAAAGGAACGCCGCACCGGTTGTAATCCACCAGAGTGCCGGTATCCCATTCGTCATGCATCAGCTTACCGGCATCCTCCTCAATATGGATCCGGGTAATTCCTATCTTTTTACGGACGCCGCCCGTCTCAATTTCCACATACCCGTTTTGGCAAAGCGGCAGGTCAAACTGCGAGACCTGATACGCCTTGGGCAGGTCGGGATAGAAATAATTCTTCCTGTCCTGCTTGCTGAACCGGGAGATGGTGCAATTCATGGCCAGTCCGGCCTTGACTGCATACTCCACAACGCTTTTGTTCAGGACGGGCAGTACACCCGGCATCCCCGTACAAATCGGACAGCAGTGCGTATTGGGCTCACCGCCGAATTCTGTGGAACAGCCGCAGTATATTTTGGATCTGGTTGATAATTCCGCATGGACTTCAATTCCCATTACAATTTCATATTCCATCACATCACCTCATATCGCCGGCCTTTTTAGATGGTAGCCTGTATTTTGCTCAAATGTGAACCCTGCCTGAAGCAGCCGGCTCTCGCCGAAGGGCTTTCCAATCAGCTGCAACCCGACAGGCATGCCGTCCGCATCGAATCCGCACGGAATTGACAGCGCGGGGATTCCCGCAATGTTTGCCGAAACCGTATAGATGTCTCCAAGATACATAGCCAGCGGATCATCGACCTTTTCACCAATTTTATAGGCGGTTGTCGGCGCAGTCGGACCCATCACCAGATCAAATTTCTCGAAGACTTCGTCAAAGCCCTTTCTGATTAATGTCCGCACTTGGAGCGCCTTCTTGTAATAGGCGTCGTAATAGCCCGAGCTCAGTGCGTACGTGCCAAGCATGATCCTTCTTTTTACTTCAGGGCCGAAGCCTTCGCTTCTGGTCTGTTTGTACAAATCCATCAGGTCCGTGTATTTCTCCGCCCTGTAGCCGTATTTGATGCCGTCGTACCTGGCCAGGTTGGAGCTGGCTTCCGCGGAAGAAACAAGATAATAGGCGGGTATGGCATACTCGGTTATGGGAAGCGAGCATTCTTCACAGACGGCACCGAGTTTTCTGAATACTTCTGCCGCCTCCAGCACCGCCTTTTTTACTTCGCCGTTGATGCCTTCGCCGATATATTCCTTCGGAATGCCTATTTTCATACCCTTCACATCATTTATCAGGGCTTTTGTATAGTCGGGATGCTGAACCGGAGCGGACGTGGAATCCATGGGATCATGCCCGGTTATGGCATTGAGCACCAGGGCGCAATCCGTAACGTCACGCGTCAGCGGTCCGATCTGGTCAAGGGACGAGGCAAAGGCCACAAGGCCAAATCTTGAAACAGCACCATATGTAGGCTTCATGCCAACCACGCCGCAAAATGCCGCCGGCTGCCTGATGGAGCCCCCCGTATCGGAGCCCAGGGCAAACACCGCTTCACCGCCGGCAACAGAAGCTGCCGAGCCTCCGCTCGAGCCGCCGGGGACCCTCTCCATATTCCAGGGATTCCTGGTCTGTTTGAAAAAAGAATTTTCTGTTGAACCACCCATGGCGAACTCATCCATGTTCAGCTTGCCCAGCAGCACCGTCCCTTGCTCCTTGAGCCTTTCCACCACTGCCGCATTGTACGGGGGCACGAAATTGCCCAGTATTTTCGAGGCACAGGTGGTTAAAATCCCTTCTGTACACATGTTGTCCTTTATAGCTGCAGGTATGCCTGCCAATGGCGGCATTTCCACCCCGGCGTCAAAATCGGCCTGCAGTTTTTCTGCGCGTTTCATCGCCTCGCTGCGTGAAACGGTTATATAGCTTCCTACATTGGAATCCATTTCTTCGATTCTGTCCAGATATGCCCGAGTCAGTTCGACGACTCCCAGCTTCCTGTCCCGCAGCATGCCGGACAGCGCATGTGCAGTCATTTCATAAAGCTTCATCCAAATAGTCCCCCTACTCCACTACCTTAGGTACCTTGTAGCAGCCATCTTCCTGAGATGGCGCGCTTTGCAGCAGCTTTTCCCTGTCGTATGAACCTGTAACCCTGTCCTCCCTCAGCACATTCTGAATGGGAATGACATGTTCCAATGGCTTGACACCCGAAGTATCCAGCTCGTTGAGCTTATCCACGTATGAAAGGATATTTTCCATTTCAAACGTAAGCTTTTCCTTTTCAGCTTCGGAAATATTCAAGCGTGCAAGATTTGCCACATGTTCAATGATCTCTTTTGTTACCTTCATTCGATCACTCCTGTCATACTTCGTTTCCGCCTTAATGGGTAAAGTTTTTCATAATTATATATAATGCGTACGGGCTCGTCAATTATCCGGTTTGACTGTGAGGCAGCTTTACACGCCAAATCAGCAAGTCTTTCGAGTATGGCGGGCTTAGAGCTTCAACAGCACATCCTCCAGCTTTCTTTTCGGAACGTGCAGCACGCCGCTTTCATCCTTGTAGTAACGTACCGAACCGTTCTCCTCCTCTGCAACGGGGCTTTCCATCGGGTAGCCCAGCGCAACCACGGTATTGATAATATACCCTTCGGGAATGTGGAGAGCCTTGCTGACGCCTTCCCGGTTTATGGAGCCAATCCAGCAGGAACCGATGCCTTCCTCCATGGCAGTGATGAATATGTTCTGTGCAGCGGCGCCCGCATCCAGCTCATAGCCGGTCTCTTTGACTGCGGTATCGGCCAGGATGACGATATACGCCACAGGCTTTTCATTATCTCCCGGGTTTCCGTATGGAGCGATGAACCCAGCCCACCGTACATGCTGGAACATTTGCTCCACCTTCTCTTTTTCATCCACAATGACATATTTTAAAGGCTGCAGGTTGCTTGCCGACGGTGCCATTCTGGCTGCGTTGACCATCCGTTCAAGCTGAGCCCTCTCCAGCTTTTTTTGCTGAAACTTTCGTATGGATCTTCTCTGAATAATCAAATCATAAACACTCATGAAATCACACTCCCGGATCGTTCATTTATTCTCCCATCATTTTACCATATTATCGGGAACTTTATATTTTATTATTTAAAAGTTAACGATAATGTTATACACTATTCATGTTATACAAATTATTTCAATACAGGGGGTCAATATACCCATGAGAAAGAATCTCTTCATTTACCTGACTTCATTTTTGTGCGGCATGACCGTCATGGGTGTGGAATTGTCGGCAACCAGACTGCTTGCGCCTTATTTCGGCACTTCTTCAATCATATATACTGTCGTCATCGGTCTTATCATGATAGCCATGAGTATCGGGAACGTACTGGGCGGACGCTCGGCGGACAAGCACAACAATCTGGGAAGGCTGTTTACGCTTTTGTGGGTTGCAGCGCTGTGGATTGCCATCATCCCTCTTGTTGGAAAATATATTATCGCACTTACCACCGTGGCCATGATGTGGATACTGCCGGGCAATCTGCTGGTCGCCGGTTCAACGGTATCCTGTCTGCTGGTCTTCACGACACCGCTGCTGATCCTGGGTATGGTTTCACCCTATCTTGTCAAGCTGGGAATCCAGGATATGAATAAAAGCGGACGGACTACCGGTGAAATTTACGCAGCTTCGACCATCGGCAGTATTATTGGAACGTTCATACCCACGTTCCTGACCATCCCCCATATCGGTACACTGAAATCCTTTCTGGTATTTGCACTGGCACTCAATCTCATTTGCCTGTATTTTTTCATTACAACGAAAAAAGGCTATGTCAAGAGCCTGATCACAACTGTGCTGACCGCTGCTCTGCTCTTTACCCCGTTAAGCAGCTCGTATGCCTTCTGGAAGAATACCCTTGTAGAGGACGAATCGTTGTACAACTATTTGCAGGTAGCTGAAGAGGGTGATTCCGTTATTCTATCCACCAACGTGGCTTTCGGCGTCCAATCCATCTACAAGAAGAACAGAACACTGTCGGGCCTGTACTATGATTATGCCTTGATGTCCCCTTTCTTCCTGAAGGAAGTAAACGAGGAGAAACAACTGGATGTACTGGTTCTTGGCATGGGCACGGGAACCTTTGCCAAGGAATGCCGACATTACTTTGCAAACAGTAAAATAGACGGTGTGGAAATCGATGAGAAAATTGTCAAGCTATCTAAAGAATATTTTGAGCTGAGGGATGACGAAGCCACCGTGTACGTCAACGACGGGCGCACATTCCTGGCAGGCCCGGATGCCGGCATGTACGATGTGGTGATGGTTGATGCCTATCATGATATTACCATACCCTTCCATATGTCCACCACGGAGTTTTTTTCGGAGGTCAAGCAGCATCTGAACCCCGGAGGTATCATCATGATAAATATCAATATGCGCTCCGAAAACAGCACGGAAATCGTGGACTACCTCACACAAACGCTGAAAAGCAATATGGAGAAGGTATATAAATATAATGTCCCTCATACGACCAATACAATCGTTTTCTCCTCTGATGACGCGCAATGTCTGGAATACTACAGCGCCAATATAGCCCACCTGGAATCCGGCAGCCCTCTGC
>JAEZMC010000108.1 GCA_023435805.1 Bacillota bacterium
TGGCACAACATATACCCCACTCCCTGTAATCGAATAATAATTGTTACCCGTATCGCCCATTTGCAAACATTCACCAATCATCTACCTCTGTAGATAGAAACGCCTCACAGTAATGAATCCGGCCGAATGCGGCACTTGCTCTAACCCGTCAGCAGACTGGCCAGCATATTTTTCAGCATGACTGCCCGGAGTATGTCCCGGTCCGGCATTTGAATGCCGCCAAGCACCTTGTCGCTGGTGGCGGCTTTCAGGATCCGTCCTTCACGTGCGCTGACAACCTCATAATCTATAAAATTGGTTATGAATACTTCCGCAGACTGCTGTGAAATACTGTCTCCCATTGAACTGATTATATGCATCAGGTAATTACCGGGCCTGCTGATATTTACCCTTTTTATCCGTATATGCCCACCGCCGCCGCGCTTGCTTTCTACGTAATAGCCCCTTTCTGCTGTAAAACGGGTATCTATGACATAGTTTATCTGTGAAGGCACGCAATTGAAATGGTTTGCCAGTTCATTCCGCTGTATTTCAATAGAGCCGTTTGTTTCATTAATCAGCTGCTTCAAAAATGCTTCAATGATATCACTCATCCTGGCCATGCGGCTCACTCCCTCCATGTAAAAGTTGATTTTGACTATCTTTGACTTTCAAATATATTATAAAGCAATTTGTCTGCATATTCAAGTTTTTTGTTTTTATTATTCTGTTCCTGTTAAATACATCGTATTCATTCGATTCATACTCTGCCGGAAACGGAGCATACGCGCACGTAAAACAAAAACCCGGCTTTTCGCCGGGTCAGTGTCGCTGATATGACTAAAATCACTCGTTTTTATTCTCAGTTGTATTTTCACCGACGGCCGCATTTTCCTTCTCCGTCATGGATTCTTTGACAAAGGCTGTCACCGTCTTTTTAGGTCGTTTTGGAATACGGCGATAGATAAACAATCCCAGCAGCACGAATAACCCAAGCATGATCAGAATAGGAATCGCAGCCACTAATATGATAAGAAGCTCGCCCAGGAAGGTGACCACTCCTTCGAGGCTGGATTTCAAATTGTTCAGCAGCTTCTGCCCGTATGTCTCCGGCTTTGGTTTCTGGTCGGAGCCCGGATGTTTCTCGTTCATGGTAAGGGTAATGGTGGAAAGCTCGACAAGGCTGGACATTTTGGTCAGATTGCCTGTCAGGCTTTCAATTTCCTGCCGTATTTCTGTCAGTCTGCTTTCTGTTTTGAATATCTGATCCAGATCCTCCAGCTTCATCAAATATGCTTCAAGCCTGCTCTGTTCCAATTTCAGGAGTCTGAGCCGGGATTCGGTATCCACAAATCTGTCCGTTACATCCTGACCGTTGATAACCTCATTGTAAACATCCCCGATTCCTTTCAGGTTGTTCATTACCGAATCAAATTTGTCTTTGTTTACCCGCAGTACGATCGTGCCTCTTTTTACGAGCTTGAGCTTATCTTCCACATATACTTTGTCCGTACTGATGTTGGATTCCTGTATGATGCCGATACCAAGGATGATGCTGTTAATATTGTTGTAAGCCTCGTCGAAATTATCCACCTCAACGGAGAGGTTTGCGCTGCGGATGATTTTTCTCTCCGCCAGTATGGCATTGGACATGTTTTCTACGGTATTACCGGTACCCGCCAGCGAATCCGCTGCTGCCCCCTCTTTTGTCTTGGACTGCTCCGGCGTTTCAGCCGATGCGTACTGGTTCCCATCCATGCCGTTCCGTTCTGCTGTACCGACCGCATCCATGGACTCTGAGAAAGACACATCCACCCCGCCTGCATCAGACTTGGCCGCAGCCGGAGCAGCGGCCGTCGAGGCATTCTTTGATGTGCTTGCTCCACATCCGGCCAATACCGACACCATAAGCACCACGGCCATGGAAATACAAATGAATCTCTTAAACATATTCCTGTCCTCCTTTACCCTACCCTCTTCTATTTTCTGGGCTCTGCATATATTGACGCAAAGCTTTCATTAAAGTTCCGACGGGTGGGTCCCGGTACACGACAGATTTTAACCGGCACGGGATAACCGGCGCAGGGTAACCAGTGCAGGGGACAGTTCTTCCTTTTTGACGTGCAGGGGACGTGCAGGGGACGGTTCTTCCTTAACACCGATATTATGTAACCCAGCCCGGTCCGTCGTCATAAGATAAATTACGATTATAGCTGGAGGGATGCGTAGATGTTAGAACCTTCTGAGGAAATCAGATTTTGGACCGGTATAATGCGTGATCACGGTAATTTCATACTTTCGTCCTTATCATTTAATGAGCAGGAAGCCATACAATGCGCGAATTACTATAAGGAAGCATTCTCGAATTTACACGAACAGTCAAAAAAGCTGGCCGGTACGAAAGACAGTCAGGCTTTCAATGCGCTTTTGCGCGGATGCATGAATCTGCTGGTATGCTTTATCAGTTTTAAAAGGATGCTGCTGGGAAGACTGCTGGAGTGCAGGCTGAATACAAGTCTGCCGCCGACATTCTACAATCACATGATCAACGAAGCACTGGAGTTTTATAAAGCGCTGGTACAAATGCAAAACAACCTGCCTGCAGACACCCTTTGTGAAAACCTGAATCTGCACAAAATCTGGCTTCCTGATGCTGCAGGCCATGCAGCCACAATAGCCAGTGACCTGGATCCGGTGGAAAAAATGCTGATCATGGAAGCAAAGGAGTTTGAAAAAGCCTTTAACAGCCTTACAATCAAAACCGACGAGCTCAGTAAAATGATAATAAGAACATGTCTCGGCAATCGTGCACTGCTATATCTTAACGAAGAGGTTAAAAAGAAAATTGAGGAATTTATCTGTTACCTGTGCAAAATAAGAGATTTGACTGCGGAATGCAAAGTGTTGGGAGTTGTTAAGCCGGTCATGGCCGACCACATGATGAGGGAGGAAAACTATTATCTGGACAAAATTGCAGGTTTCATGAAGTGATCCTACTGATGCAAAAGTAAAAAGGCTGTCCGATGATTGCACTGGTATGCGCTCGAAATGGGCAGCCTCTTTCATTTACACTGTTACTGCAAGGCTGAAGTCTGATCTACAACCTTGTACATGCTGGCCATTGTGCCAAGGGACTCAGCGGATGCGGCTTCCAACGGGTAATAGCCTTTTTTGACCATCCACTGCCATACATCGTACGCATGATGTGAGCTCATTCTGAAGGCATCTTCAAGAAACAGACGGAGCTCAGGGTTGCTTGCTTCCATGGCTGACCATGCGTACTCCCTGCCCGCTCTTTTTAAAGTCAGCAGGTAGGCTGTAGCGATTTCACGGTCATTCAGCTGTTGTACGTCGGTTCTGGGTGTTACGGATTTGATATTGGTGTCGGACTTCGTGTAATTTTCCAGTACCTTTGTTATTTCAGGTATAGGAAGGCCGGTTTTTGCTCCGCTCTTCCTGCCTAGATATTCAACCTTTGTATTATAATCCTTAATGTGGTACGGAAAGTGCTTCTCTATGAGCGACTTCAGCTCCGGGTCCTTCGCCTGGTTCATAAAAAACGCCATATTTGTTATCGAATTTACACAGCTCAAGGTCAGTTCGTTCAGGTCATGAACTTCATGTGCGGCTAATTGCATAGAATATCCCTCCATTTAATGTTCTTGGAGTATCTTTTGTTAATTGAATCCTGTTTATTCAAAAGCAGCGCAAAAAAAAGAGCCGTCTTTTCAGACAGCCCTTTCATTCTTGCTTTATTATTCTTCTTCATCCTCATCGGTCATAGTCTTCCTGGCTTCGTCTATAACCTTCTGCGCCACGATGGCCGGCGCTTCCTCATACCTTTCGAAATACTGCTTGAAGGAGCCTCTGCCCTGAGTCATGGAACGGAGATCGTTGGCATACTTGAACATTTCGGCAGTCGGAACGTCTGCCACAACCTGCTGCAAGCCGCCCTCCTGCGGATTCATGCCGAGGATCCTGCCCCTGCGCTTGTTCAGGTCGCCTATGATATCACCCATGTAACTGTCCGGTATATATACTTCAACGTGACTGATAGGCTCAAGCAATACCGGTGTAGCAAGAGGCAGACCCTTTTTATAGGCAAGGCGTGCAGCTATTTTAAATGCCATTTCCGAAGAGTCGACGTCATGGTAGGAACCGTCCACCAGCGTTGCCTTCAGGTTCACAACCGGATAACCGGCCAGCACGCCGTGAATGATCGCTTCCCGCAGGCCTTTTTCGACAGCCGGATGGTACTGCTTCGGCACGGAACCGCCGAAGATCTTTTCTTCAAACACCAGATCTTCGCTTTCTCCACGCTCGAATTCTATCCAAACGTGACCATACTGCCCATGTCCGCCGGACTGTTTCTTATGCTTTCCTTCAACCTTGACCTTCTTTTTGATGGTTTCCCTGTAAGGAACCTTCGGGTCAACGAGATTGACGGATACACCGAACTTCGCTTTAAGTTTGCTCACAATTACATCAAGGTGTTGTTCGCCTACACCTGAAATAACAGTCTGTTTTGTTTCCGTATTAATTGCAACCTTGAAGGTAGGATCTTCATCCTGCAGTCTGGTGAGGCCGGAGCTGATCTTTTCCTCGTCACCCTTGGCCTTCGGTTCTACCGCAAGTGAAAGCGCCGGCTCGGGGAACTCTATTTTATTCAGCGTAACAGGCTTGGCCTGTTCGCACAAGGTATCGTTTGTATTGGTATACTGAAGCTTGGCAACTGCGCCGATATCGCCGGCTACCAGCTTGGGAACCGGTATCTGCTTTTTGCCTCTGAGCATAAATACCTGAGCGGTCTTTTCGGTTTTTTCGGCAGTAGTGTTGTAAACAACGGAATCGGACTTGAAGGTTCCGGAATACACCCTGAATATGGATATCTTTCCTACGAACGGGTCCGCAATGGTCTTGAATACAAGTGCCGACATGCTTTCATCCGCCGAAGTATTCAATTCAATCACCGTATCCGTACCGGCCTTGAATGCCTTGAAGGAAGGCTTTGCTGCAGGTGAAGGCAAATACTCGATGATCGTGTCCATAAGTGTCTGTACACCCTGGTTCAATATTGCCGATCCGCAAAGCACAGGTACGATGGAGCCTTCAGAAACACCAAGGCTAAGTCCTTTTTTAATTTCCTCCGCGGTAAACTCTTCACCGCCGAAGAACTTTTCCATCAAGTCTTCGCTTGTTTCCGCTATAGCTTCATTCAACGCATCTTTAATTTCCGATATCTTATCAGCTAAACCGGCAGGAATTGCTGCGTCGACCAGCTTATCCTTGTCGAATTTTTTCGCAGTCATACCAAGAACATCAACAAAGCCTGTGAATTTGTCGCCTTCAATAATTGGGAGCTGGAATGCAATAACACTTTTACCGAAAGTATTGGTCAATTGATCAAGTACTTCAAAGAAATTTGCATTTTCTTCATCCATCTTGCTTACGAAAAACATTTTGGGTATGCCCTGTTCTTTTGCATATGCCCAGGATTTTTCTGTGCCTACCGCCACGCCGCCTTTTGCGGGTACGAGTATGACAGCGCTGTCCGAAACCCTGATTCCCTGCTTGACCTCTCCCACAAAGTCAAAGTAACCGGGTGTGTCGATAACATTAATTTTGTAATCCTTCCATTCGCATGGAGCAATAGACGTGCTGATGGTAATTTTCCTTTTGATTTCCTCCGGATCGTAATCCGTCGTAGTGGTACCATCGTTTACCTTGCCAAACCTGTCCAGGACACCGGTATTGAACAACATAGCCTCCGCCAGCGTCGTCTTACCCGCCCCGCCATGTGACATAAGGCACACGTTGCGGAGCTTATCCACGGTATAATCCTTCATATGAATTCCCCCTTGTTATAATACCAGCTTATATTATTTTTCCAAAATATTAGCAAAATCATTCAAGAAAATCGGGAATTATTTGACACAATGTATATTATAACACACATTGAGCCCAGTTCAAGGCTTTTCTCAAAATGCAATTACACCCAGTGAGCCAAAAGTACAGCATTGTGTATGGCTACTGGGTGTATGGGAAGCTATATGTAAGAAAAAGTACGTGCTCGTTCTGTCCGGTTTTATTTGCCGGCCGTTTATTCTTTTTGGCCTGTCAAAATATCCTCGATCCTCTGCAATTCATCCGCACTGAACTCAAGATTCTGCAGAGCGCCTACACAGTCGGCTACCTGGCTGGTTTTGCTGGCGCCTATCAAAGCCGATGTGACACGGCCGCTGCGTAAAACCCACGCAAGAGCCATTTGTGCAAGGGTCTGATTTCGGCCTGCGGCTATTTCGTTCAGCAGACGGGCTTTACCGACCTTCTCTTCCGTAATATTGCTCGCATTCAGGAAAATACTGTGGCCTGCAGCTCTGGAATCTGCAGGAATGCCGGTGAGATATTTATTGGTCAGCAATCCCTGGGCCAGCGGCGAAAACACGATTGATCCTATCCCCTCCTTCTCCAGAAGCTCCAATAGCCCTCCTTCCACCCAGCGGTCAAACAGGTTGTAGTTCGGCTGATGGAGCAGACAGGGTGTTCCAAGGTCTTTCAATATTTTTATAGCTTTTTCCATTTCCGGCACCCGGTAGTTGGAAAGTCCTATGTAAAGGGCCTTCCCCTGCCGTACTATGAGGTCCAGCGCCGACATGGTTTCTTCCAATGGAGTCTGGGGATCGGGGCGGTGATGATAGAAAATATCTACGTAGTCGATGCCCATTCTTTTCAAACTTTGATCCAGGCTCGAAACCAAATATTTTTTGGAGCCCCAGTCGCCGTAAGGGCCATCCCACATAACATATCCGGCTTTTGACGAAATTACCATCTCGTCCCGGTAGCCTGCAAAATCCAGCTTCAGAATTTTTCCGAAATTTTCTTCGGCACTTCCTCTCGGCGGACCATAGTTATTTGCCAGATCAAAATGTGTAATACCAAGATCAAATGCGTGTCTGATAATAGCTCTGCCATTTTCAAACACGTCCATTCCACCAAAGTTCTGCCATAGTCCAAGGGATATGGCAGGCAGCTTCAGTCCGCTCCTTCCGCAGCGATTGTACTTCATTGAGAGATATCTCTGACTGTCAGGCACATATGCCATGTTACTGCCTCCTTTTCTTTTTGATCCGTCTTTGTAAGAGCATGGTTTATCGATTCAGACTCAGTGCTCAGGAGCCTGAGCAGCTCATCGCAGCTGTATCTCAGCAGTCCCTGGCTATGGGAGGGGACGATGCATTCACCAAACAGGCAGGTAATTTTTCACTGAGTTCGCCAGGGACAATCTCCCTTCGCTGTGTCATCCAGCTACTGATGCCTCGAATCCATCTTTTCTCTGTATTATATACCGTTATCTCTTATGGTGTAATCAGAAGTTTAGCTATTTTCCCAATTCCGTCGTAAACAGTATGGATCAAAACGCTCAGAGAATCACTATGCATTGAGTGACGCTTCTGAGCTTTTGACAGTCAGGGCTGCTCCTGCAGTTATCAGACTTTTATTCTTTCCAGCTGGGATTATCCACGATTTCAACAGCTCCGTTCTTCTCGACAATAAGCTTTCTGAAGCCTTTCGTCTCAATGGTGCCGTAATCGTGGCCGGCATCCCCCCTGAATACGAAGAAGGTAACGAAAGGCTCGGTGCCGACATTCACACTCCTGTGCGCCCATCGCTTCGGCACATAAACAGTTTCCCCGGGCATCAGCTCCCTGGCATCCCAGTTGCCCGCCGGGTCCTCCATCAGCAGGAAGCCCCTGCCGCTCAGGCAGTAATAAACCTCTGCCGTGTCCAGAATGGAATGAAAGTGCCCCTTCGTCATATAATATTCATTTCCAACCTTGCCCGGATAGGTAATGCTCGTACCAAACTGCAAATCTCCGGGAGTCTGAGGCAGATGAAGCTCATAGAACTCGTATACAAGCCGGTCCTCCTGCTGCAGCATATCCTCCAGCGCTCTGCTGTCGCTGTATACACCTTTCATATTGGAAAGATAACGTTTTGTGGTTTCTCTTTCGTTTCCCCTGCCGTTTGCCGGGTCAAACAAGATAGTAAACGGTTTGACATCTGTTTTTTCTTGCATTCCAAATCAGCTTCTTTCTATAATAGTTGTTCCTGCTTCCGTTCTCTCAGCATGATTTCTGCGAACCCCGTCCGACGCATTCTTTGCCGGGTCAGGCAGTTATTTCCCGCTCAACTCATCCGCAATCCTTTTGCAGTCTTCAAAGGCCTTTCCCCTGATATCAATATGGAATACCTCGGCTACAACCTGGGTCCAGCCGTGTATGAAGTAAATCCAGCCGTCCTCGACATGCAGCCTCCTGGCTTCCTTCTGCCTCAAAGCCTGATGCATGAAAAGAAGATCCCCGCGGTAATTGATTTCCCAAACCAAGCTGTTTTCAGGATATATACAGGCATCGGTCAGAGGAGACCCGGGCCTGTCCTTTCCGAGGCCTGTGGCATTGACGACCAGGGAATAGGGCTTCAGCTTTCTCAGCAGCGCGTCGTTTTGCGCCGCTTCCGGCGTATGGTGAAATTCTGCAGATGCATCGGGATTGACCTGCCGGACAATTCTTTCGATTTCATACAGCCTTGGCAGGCTGCGATTGGATACGACAAGTTTTGAGGGCATGTTTGAGCCCTTCTTCTTATCCAGCATATAGGCGCTCATAGCAATCGCACTTCCGCCAGCACCCATGATAAATACTTCCCCGCCGTGCTCCCTCCAGAAGTTCTCCGGCACAAACGCTTCAAGGGCAAGGCCGCTGGAAATGGGGTCTTTTGCATAGCCCTCCAGCCTTCCGTCTTTCTTTGATATGGAAGAAAGTTCTCCGAACATCTGCGCATAGGGGTCCAGGTAATCAAACATGTCACGCGCCGCATTGAACAGGTCGATTTTATGTGTAGTAACAAGCGCGCCAAGGGAAAGCTCGTCATTTCTGATAAATTCCACTACGTCCCTGTAAACCTGCGGATCCGCATGGATTTCCAGATCGATGCCTTTGATGACGGCATTCTTCAGCCCCAGTGCCTCCGCCCACCTCGGGAATACCTTCATTATGGAGGATTTTTCCGTTGTAACACCGATAAAATATATTGTTGGCTGTATTGCCTTAGATGGCAGCATCATTTTCATTCTCCTTTTAGTTCAAGCATTTCAAGCAGATTTTGTGTTGAGACCACAACCATTCTTTCAACGGCTTCACGGGTAAGCGCACCGATATGGGGAGTCAGGATAAAATTGTCCATCTGCAGCAGACATTCGCCCGGTTTCGGCGGTTCGCAGGAAAAAACATCCTGAGCGGCTCCGGCAATGGTATGGTTTCTCAATGCCTCGTAGAGTGCAGCTTCATCGACCAGTTCACCTCTGGCAGTATTGATGAGAAATGCTGAGGACTTCATACAGCTTAGCATTTCCGCATTGACAATCCCTTTTGTTTCCGGTGTGGCAGGTATATGAAGAGAAACGATGTCGGAAGAGGCAAAAACCTCTTTCAGGACGGACGTTCTTTCAATGTTGTATTTTTGAAGAAATTCATCATCGTTAAAGTAAGGATCGTAAAGGGTAACCCGCATTTCAAGTCCGCAGGCCCGTTTGGCTACTTCCCTGCCGATTTGTCCGCAGCCGACCAGACCAAGCCTCTTCCCTGTCAGTTCATAACCAACGACCCTGTCCCAGCCTCCGTTTTTAACATTGTACACCGACGGATAAATATGGCGTGTGATGGAAAACATCAGGGCAATCGCTGCCTCCGCAACAGAGATATTGTTTGTTCCTGCGGCATTCCTGACTTTGATTC
The DNA here is from genome assembly GCA_023435805.1 of Bacillota bacterium. Lineage (GTDB taxonomy): Bacteria > Bacillota > Clostridia > Acetivibrionales > DTU013 > JAEZMC01. The sequence continues at coordinate 9,774 of JAEZMC010000108.1, forward strand.
CGAGCTCCCTGGCCTTATCCAGGTCGATATTGTCCATCCCGACACCGTATTTTGAAATCGCCCTCAGCTGTTTGAACTGCTCGAGAATCCTGGCCGGCAGCGGATCAACGCCGACGATGATACCGGCGATATCTCGGGTATCCAGGGCGGCAAGCTCGGTTTCCGTATACGTTTTTCCCGTTGAGTTTTCGATGATTTCATATCCTTTTGCTTCGATTAAGGGATATGCGATATTCTTAAAATTTTTGAATGACCTTGGTGTGATCAGTATTTTTTCAGACATTTTCAATCCTCTTTTCATAAATCTGCACAAATTTTCCGCCCGGCCTGCGCATGTGAAATGTCCCTACTACTGCCGGGCCATTATCAGTTGCCCAGCATTCCGTAGACAGGTACCAGAGCCTCATATGCCCTGTTAAAGACCTCATACAGTCTGTCATAGGTTTCCTTGTACTCCGGACGCGGCTGGATCACCGTATTGATTCGGTTAAAGCGGTTGATGACACTGAAGTCTTCAAATGCGCCTACTCCTACACCGCCGCATACTGCTGCGCCCATGGAAGTGGCCTCTTCAAGGAATTCAGGTATCTGCACGGTCTTCTGCCAGATGTCCGCAAGGATCTGCATCCATATACGTCCCTTGGCCCCACCGCCGATGAGAATCACATCCTGAATCGGCAGGATTTTCTGCATGATTTCAATGATTACCCGAAGGTTGAAGGCGACACCTTCCATCACCGATCTGTAGATGTCTGCTTTTGTATGGGTCATTTTCAG
>JAEZMC010000279.1 GCA_023435805.1 Bacillota bacterium
CCCACAGGACATACGTAACGGGTATCCTCGGCAGAATATCCACCGTAACGCTTGCGTGCCCGTATTGGGCTCTCACCCCGCCGAGCTCCGCCGAAGCCGCGTACAAATCCTCAAAACAATTTCCGAAGGTTTTAATCAACGGTGTAACAGCTCTCTTGTGAAAAACAGGGTAGTATATAGCCGCTCCGTTTTTTAAATCTCTGAAGGATATGAGATTCCCGGACAACGGCCTGTTTTTCGCATGCAGGAGGTAATGAAGCAGAAGCACCTTTACCGTTGCAGAAACCTCCCCATCAGCATTCGGCCCCTCTACGGCCCCGCTCTCCGCGTGGACCTGATATACCACGCCCAGATATCTCACACGGTAGGCATTGCATTCCGGTTCAAAAGCGACCTGAGCATTTGTGCAAACATCGGACGGGCTCCTTTTCGCAAGTTCCTCACATGCCAGTTTGTAAGCAGCCGTATACCCCTTCATCAGGTTTGTTTCCATTTCCATGCCTTGATCACCCCATTCCATGCCTTGATTTTATTGTATTATAAAATAAAATGGGGGCTCTTGTAATAAATCTATTTTTTTATAAAATCATTGACATATTCTTAAAACTGCCTTTTTAAAACGGAGAAAACTATTGTTATCAAACGAATGATATCCTATAATAACCTCATAATAATACAGATAAACCATTATTATCATTCGGAATACGTTCATTGAGGAGGATTTGAAATGATCATTATCGGAGAAAAAATCAACAGCAGCCTGAAGGCTATCCGGCCTGCCATGGAAAATTACGACACGGCCGCCATTCAGGACCTGGCTAAAAGACAGTATGAGGCAGGCGCAACCTATATCGACATCAATGCAGGCATGTTCATCAATGATGAGCCCCAGAAGGTAGAATGGCTTGTTAATACTGTCCAGGAGGTGGTGGATGCACCCCTTGCCATTGATTCACCCAATCCTCTTGCTCTGGAAAGCGGACTGAAAGCCAATAAGAACGGCAAACCGCTGATCAATTCCATAACTGACGAGAAATCACGCTTCAATGCAGTCATGCCGCTTATCTCAAAGTATGACACAGGTATTATCGCGCTGTGTATGGATGACAAGGGCATGCCTGAAACAATAGATGAAAGAGTTACCATTGCTGAAAGGCTTATTGAGAAACTGACTAAGGAAGGCATGAAGCTGGAGGACATTTATATAGACCCAATGGTCAGGCCTATCGGAACCGGCTCGCATTACGGCGTCATAGCGATCGAGACCATCCGCAAGGTCAAGCAGGAGTTTCCCGAAGCACACATTGCGTGCGGTCTGAGCAACATTTCCTTTGGAATACCCGCCAGAAAGCTCGTCAACCAGGCCTTCCTCATCATAGCCATGTCTGCCGGCATGGATGGCGCCATTATGGACCCTCTGGACAGGAAGCTGATGTCTTTTGTTTATGCAACTGAAGCACTGATGGGCCAGGATGACTTCTGCATGAATTATCTGACCAGATTCAGAGAAGGGCTTCTGGAAGTATAGCCTGTCAAAAACCAAACGAATTCCGGGTTATCTCGGTTTTATACAAAAATAAGGCAATATCCTGCTGTTTTACAGGCATTTTGGATATTGCTTTTTTTTTCATCAGTGATATACTATTTTTTGGCAGTTCGGGGATGCATAAAGGATGACAAAATGAGACTTGACATAGTATTACCCATTATAATATGCCTGCTGTCGCTGGCAGCGGCGTATATATTTATACCGGAACATAAATATAAAAACACTTACATATTATTGGCATTCATTGCAGTATTGATCAGGATCGCAATCGTTTCATACCTCTACAGCCTCGGAACCGATACCTTCGGCACCGACGGACTGTTGTACCATCAGGAAGGTATCATGGTAGCCCGTCAGCTGGCGGAAGGTGTTCCGTTTTATGCAGTGCAGTATTCCTATTCCTGGTACACGGTCTTTATCGGCCTCGTGTACCACTGGTTCGGTGTCGACAGGTATATCATCTCCTATATAAACATAGCGTTTGCTTTCTTTGCTGCGGTGCTGCTGTTCAGGATGGCACTGAATCTCCGTTATAAATTTATCAATGCGGCATTCATCAGCCTCGCTTTTTTGTACTTCCCCAATCTTTTCCTCTGGACTGCGGATTCCCGCAAGGAAGCAGTGTTGATTTTTGCATGCCTGATGTGCTGGTACTGCGTACAGCGCTTTATTGCCGGAGTGGAGCAAAACAAGCTTCTTACCGCGGCAAACCTTCTCCGAATTCTGGTAGTCTGCTTTCTGCTGTGGTTTTGCACACTCATCCGGATATACATGTTTGTTCCGCTGGCTTCAGGCATCATACTCAGTCAATTCCTGCTTTACAGGAAAACCCGGGCAAAGCTGAGCATACTGTTCACTGCTGCGGTGTGCATCAGTTCCATTGTTATTTTGATCGCCACAGTGAACCCGCTTATACAAGATTATCATGCCATCAGCTTTCCGAAGGAAGAGACCGTCAGTGTGGCACAAGATCTTGCCAACAAGGCGGAAACTGTTAAAACCATCGCTTCCGGCAGGAATATCCTTTTTTCGATTGTAAACTATCTTGTGCTGCCCTATCCGGGAAGTATAGACATTGCCGATATACAGGGAAACAAAAAGGTAGAATTCATCGTGGCGATGGATATGGTTGCCTGGTATGTCTGCCTGCTCCTTATGCTGACCGGGATATATGCCGCATTCAGGCGCAGGAAAAGCTGCCTGATCGGTCTGCTGGCATTTACGGCATCCTATGTATTTATCAACGCCGTCGTTGTTGAAAATGTCGCAGATACCATTTACAGATACCGTTCTGTTATTATCGGCACTTCCTTGCTCCTTATAGACGGAAATGTATTCAAAAATATTACCACACGTTTTGCGAACCATATGCGCCTGCGGTCATACGCTGGAAAGCCAGGCCGTATAGGCAGTTACAGCGTCAAGCAGTAATCCGGCGGAATGGGTATGTCATGTCTTATTTTTTTAAATATTCCGATATCATTTTTCCGGCAATAGGCGCAGCAACTGTTCCGCCGGTATAACCCCCGTATTCCAGTACCACAGCTACGGCAATTTCCGGTGCTTCGGCAGGAGCATAGCCGATAAACCAGGCATGCTCCTTATTCTTTTGTTTGGCAGAAAGCTCGTTTTCAGCCGTACCGGTCTTGCCGGCTACTTCAATTCCTTTTACAGAGGCCTTCTTGCCGGTTCCCTCTTTAACAACCGTCTGCATCATCTGCCCTACTTTTTCCGCCACATCCGCATCCATTACACTGTATAATTCGGAAGGCTTGTTGACTTTGATGCTGTAGCCGTTTGCAGCAGTTACCTTATTTACCAGCAACGGTTTCATCATGACGCCCTTGTTGGCGATGGAGGAAGCAAGCATGGCCATGTGGAGCGGACTGACCATCAGCTTTCCCTGCCCGATTCCCACGGCGGCAAGGTCAGTTTCACCCATTTCCGGATATGAAAAACTACTTTTACTGACTGGAATGTCAAAGGGAATTTCCCTGTTCATCCCCAGTCTGTCCGCCATGTCTCGCAGTGGATCTTCACCCAGCTTTACACCCAGCTGTGCGTAAACAACATTGCTCGATACTGTAAGTGCTTCGGACAGGCCTATATCGCCGTATGCTTCTTTGTTATGGTTGGAGAATTGTCTGCCGTTGATCAGAACGGTACCGTTATCCTTGAAGCGCAGTCCGTCCAGTCCGTTTTCCAACGCGAGTGCAGTAATGGCAACCTTATAAGTAGAGCCCGGCGCATACAATCCGCGTGTGGCCCTGGGCAGGAACGGGCTGTCTGTTGCTTCCACCATGTCCTGCCAATTGTTCTCCAGACTCTTTTCATTCGGGTTGAAATCGGGTTTGCTAACCAAAGCCAGTATTTCACCCGTTTTCGGATCCATTGCAACAATGGCGCCTTTTTTGTTGCCCAGCAGCTTTGCGCCCAGTTCCTGCAGATCATGATCGATCGTGATTTGTATACTTCCTCCCTTTTTCATGTCCGTTCCGGAGGAGCCGAAGGTGCCGAATACCCTGCTGTATTCATCCTGTCCGAGCAGATAGGTATTATAGGTCTGCTCAAGCAGTGTTCTTCCGTAAATTTTTGAATTATACCCGATTACCTGGCTGTATAGATTTCCAAACGGATAATTTCTCGTCTGGGTGTTTCCGCTGACCTCGCTCTTTGCCAGCACCACGCCGTTCCTGTCGAATATGGAGCCGCGGAGGATCTTTTCTTCCGCAAGCTGCTGCCTCCTGTTGTAAGAGCTGACAATATACTTCGGCCCCAAAACCACCCCGAAATAGGTGAGATATCCCACAAGCACAAGGAAAAGAAGGCATACTGCAATCAGGACATTGATCATTTTTCTATTCTCCCTTGTCACTGACCTCCTCCTCTCCCGGGTGTATCCTGGACACCGCCTGTAATATTCCAAGTGAAATAAAGCTCGTAACCAGAGAGCTTCCCCCGTAGCTTATAAAAGGAAGCGTTATGCCGGTAAGCGGTATCAGCTTAATCACACCTCCGATGATGATAAATGTCTGTATTCCGAACATGACGGAAATACCCAGCGACAAGACCTTATAAAAACGGGCGTTCATGCTGAGCGCTATTTTGACACCCCTGTAGAACAGTATAAAATATAGCAATATTACCGCAATACCGCTTAATATGCCCAATTCCTCACAGATCGCAGAGAAAATGAAGTCCGTGTTGACCGCAGGGATGAGATCCGGCCTGCCGGAGCCGATGCCGGTGCCCAATAAACCGCCGGAACCGATGGCGAACAGCGACTGCAATATCTGGTAGCCCTTGCCGGACGCATCTGACCAGGGATTCAACCACATATCCACCCGCACCTGAATGTGGTAAATGAAAAAATACCCGAACAGTACAACCGGTATGGTGGAAAGAACATTGACAAGCAGAAAAGGCCGGCTGATGTCTAAGACGTACAGCAGCAAGACGTAAAGTATGAAAAACAGGGCTACCGTACCCCATTCCTTCTGCAGGATCAACAGTACCGCATTGGCAAACGTTACGGCCATCAGAAGCAGCCGGTCCTGCGTTTCCTGCCGGATGCGCCTGAGGCCCGGTATACGGAGCATGTCGGATTTACGGCTGCTGAACCAGCACGCAAGAAACAGGATATAGAGGATCTTTACCACCTCGGAAAGCTGGAAGCTGTGTCCCTGGATAATGATCCAGTTTGTGGCGCCATGAATCCTTTTACCGAACAGAAGAGTGACTGCATTGAGAAGTACCGTACCTGCAGCATAAAGGCAGCCCCATCTCCTCCATACATCCGTTTTAAAAAACAACAGATAGCTGATAAAAAAGAGGGTGACCCCTACAGCGAGCCATATAAGCTGCTTTTGACCCAAAGCAGCGTCCAGGCGGTAGATCATGACCATACCGATGCTAAACTGCATGGATACGATGAGAAAAACGTATTCGTCCCCCATACCCCGTCTG
>JAEZMC010000315.1 GCA_023435805.1 Bacillota bacterium
TATTTCAACACAAATCCGGTACCACTGCTTAAAAATCGCAAACTTAAACTAAACCCACATTCAATATAAAGTGTGGGATTGAAAGCAATAACGGGTTCAAAACTATTAGGCAGGTGATTCCAACTTATAACCCCGCCTCAGCAGTTCCTGGACCAACAGGTCATCCTGGATTTTTTCAAAATCAGATCTTCTCTCAACTTTAACCGGGCTAGTGTCCTTACGTTCCTGGAATGATTGATTATTCAAAAGCATGTGGTAAATAGCAGTTAATATGGAACGGCAAACGGCAATCACCGCCTTGTTATGCCCACGTCGGGCACGAATTGCATGGAATCTCGCTGTAAGTCGGGAATCGCCGTTGCTTCTGGATAATGCATTTACACATTGAACCAGAACGGCTTTCAAATATCCGTTTCCCGGCTTTGTTTTAGCAGAACGCCTCTTGCCTCCGGTTTCATTATTCTGGGGACAAACGCCTGCCCAGGAACAAAGATGCCCGGCTGAAGGGAACTGTGTCATGTCAGTACCGGTTTCAGACAGTATCGTGATTGCTGCGGTTTCCTTGATTGCAAAGCACGAACAGAGGAGATCAACGGCAGGTTTAAGAAAAACTGCTCTTTCTCGGATAAGCAACTCAACAGCAGCAATATTTTCATCGAAGTTCCTTAGGTTATCCAGGGAGAGCTTGAGCTTTTCAGCTTGCACCGGTGTCAGCTGTCCCTTTAGTGCTAAAACAAGATCAGGAATTTTGTCTTTCAGTTTACCTAATACGATTCCAGATAAGGCTTGCTCGTCCAATTCCTGATATTGTAAAAGAGCATTGATGATATTCATGCCGGATCTGCCGAAGATATCGGTAGCAACAGAAGATAGCATAATATTGCAGACTGTAAGGATATTATGAATCCTGCTTTTTTCTGCAGAACGGGCGCGAATTAGTTTATGCCTGTAACGGGTAAGATCCCGAAGCTCACGGATATGCCTGGGAGGAATGAAACTTGGCTGAACAAGTCCAAGTCGGTGTAATTCGGCCAACCATTTTGCATCTCTTCGGTCAGTTTTATTTCCGGGGAAGGTCTTGGTATGGGATGGATTTGCTAAAGTGAGAGCAAAGTTATTTTCCATCAGGTTGTAGACGGGAATCCAGTACTTGCCGGTACTTTCCAGGACAACGACATGGCACTCATTTTCCTTGAGCCAGCGCATGGCATTGCAGATCCCGTCGATCATAGTGGAGAAGGTCATTGGGAGAGTTTCGTAAACACCGTTTTTTTTGTTTTCAAGATTGCAATGGTCATAAAGTTCTTGTGCACATCAATTCCTGCACAGATGGAATGGATTACTTTCAGTAGCATCGCCCCCTAATTAATTTATACAGGCTGGACAGGGTTTCCTGAACATTTCATAATGTAGTTTCCGTGCTCGAGGCACAATCATTTTTTCACAAAGGAAGCCGTCGCAGAGTTAAACACGGGCTCATCCGCCCAAGGATCGGATCCTACCAATCGTCTATCGCGCTCGACAGTCCAGCCTGTATACATAATATACACGGATACTATGGAATATTGCAAGCTTTTGTTATAAAATGGTAGTGGTGTTTTCATTATCATTTTCGCAGCAACTTGCTGCATGCTGTGAGTTATATGAAATACCGCCCACCGACGTCGCCCGGGCCTCCGGCCGTCGGGCGAAAAATGGTACGCTCTGCGAATATAATGTTAAGGAGAGAAGACGGTGAAGAACATTACACTTGTATGCTTGCTGATTGTCTTCATATTGGTAGGATGTTCGACTAAAGACATTTCATCCAATGCCTATAATGAAAGTAAGCCGGGAGGTCAGATCTCAACTGTTTATGAAGATACTTTATCAGATGAAAAGGCTGATTTTACGCCTAACCTTTCAGGCATCAAAGAAATAATGAGTCTAAAAAAGGAACAAGTTCTAGAATTATTGGGAGATGATTATAAGGTTGTACAAACTGGAATTGAGGATAGTGAAAAAGGATTTTATTACGAAAAGTATGGCATAACGATTGTTTTTGATGATTTTTCTGAGCCTGATATGATAGCAAAAATAGAGTGTACAGAAAAAGTTGATGTAAATGGTACAAAAGTAGGGATGAGTTTTTCTGAAATTGAAGCGATTCTGGGAGATGGGAACATATCGGAACTTACCAAAGTTGAGCAAGATCAACCTAATTACGAATTGGATTATAAGTATGATGATTTTATAGTTTGGTATGGATCAGCAGAAAAGGATGGGAAGACAATAGTACTACAAATAAGAAGAAATTATATGAATTAGGAAAAGGAAATCCGGCCTTGACTCCGCCGAGCGGCCGGAGGGTGGGCGGTACTTTACATAACAAAGCAGTCAGCGCAAGGGCGTACATGGTCTAGGTCCCTGAGTTGGTTCCTGAAATGATAGTCCCTGCAGTACGCCACACCGGTTCGCAGAGTGGCAAGCACCAAGTCGTCGCACAAATAGTTAAAGGAAGGAGTCCTTGGCGGACTCCAAATAGAATCGAGTGTGCGCCGATGCTGCTCACTGGCGTCGCGACTGATGGGCCGTTATATAAAATACCGCCCACCAACGTGACCCGGGGCTCCGGCCGCGGGGTGAAATGAGGCGCTGTGCGTATTATATTTATAAAGGAAGGAGCTGTGTTATGGGGTGGTTTGATAAGATCTTTAAAAAAAATATAAAGGATGAAGAGGGCCAATTATCAGATGAAGCAAAAAGATGGAATAAATTTATAGATGAGGTTTGCATGAGAGATAAATCGGATTTATCACCATGTCAAAAAGCTGCCGTTTTGTCTTTCTGGTATGATACAGAGATGTATAGTGGTGGTCACTCTGGATATTTTGACTGCTACCCAGAAGTAAAACAAGACGATTTGATATGGGCGCTAAATGAAGTTGGTGGAGAAGCTTATATAGATAACTTTAAACAAGCTGTTTTAAATGGTGAAAGTGATGATTATATAAAAGCAGATGAAACTTTTTATAGTATCCAGCCACGACTTACAGATATACTAATGAATTATGTTGAAAGACATGCGAATGAATTATTAATATAGTAGCTCCGGCCTTGACTCCGCCGTGCGGCCGGAGTGTGGGCGGTACTTTACATAACAAAGCAGTCGGCGCAAGAGCGTGCATGGTCTGCGTCCCTGCTTTGGTTCCTGAAAGAAGAGTCCCGACAGCACGCCACACCGATTCGCTGGGTGCGAGCACCGCCAAGGAGAAGGACTTCGGGGGTCTGTATATGGCGTCGCGACTGCTGACCGTTATACGAAATGCATTCCACCGACGTCGCCCGGGCTCCGCCGTCGGGCGAAAATTGGACGCTCTGCGATATAAATTTTAAAGAAGGTTTGTGATATGATGGATAAGATTAAAAAAAGTTATAAGTGGATTGCAATAGCTTTAACTCTAATCCTTGTCATATACATAGTGTTTGGCGTTTTTTCATATGAAAATAGAATTAATAGATTAGTTACATTTAATTTGAGTTTTTTAAATCAATGCATTAAAAATAATGCATATAACGAAATTTACAGATTTAAAGCTGTTAAGAGTATAACACCATATGATAGCAAAAGTAATGAATTGTTCATCGACTTTTATTGTTATGGATTAGGATTAGTTCCAAGTTCGATTTATTACGGATTTTATTATACAAGTAAGAATGAGCCAAAAGGTTTTCAAAATGTATATGTTAAATTTGAACCGGATGGAGATGGTTGGAGATGGAAGGAACCAAGTGGAGACAACTGGCAATATACAAAAAAGATTACAGATCATTGGTATTATTATGAAGCTGGTTTTTAAATTACAAGAATGAAAAAAGGAAATCCGGCCTTGACTCCGCCGTGCGGCCGGAGGATGAGAGATACTTCACCTAACAAAGCAGTCGGCGCAAGGGTGTGCATGGGCTGAGTCCCTGATTCGGATCCTGGAATAAAGGTCTCTGCAACACGCCACACCTATTCGCTGGGGGCTGGTCGCAAGCAAAGGTTGCTGCTCGCCCATGCAACCTGGGTGTGAGCACCACCAGGGAGAAGGGCTATGCGGGTAACAGCTCATCAGTGTCGCGACTGCTGAGACGTTATACAATACGAAACCGCACGCAATGTCCGCGCCGTCCGTAGCGCGATCTAAAAGACTTGGGAGGCTGTGAGATGACAGGGTACATTAAAAATCTAAGAAAATATGTTGGACATAATCCACTCATTCAGTGTGGTGCAAGTGTCATCATACTTGATGCAGACGAGAAAGTGCTTATGATACATAGAACGGATAATGATTGCTGGTGCTTTCCTGGCGGAGGGGTTGAACTAGGTGAGAGTGTTGAACATGCTGCTATAAGAGAAGTGTTAGAAGAAACAGGTCTAGACATTAACGAAATCAAGTTGTTTGAGGTGTTTTCGGGTAAAGACCAATACTACAAATATCCAAATGGTGACGAAGTTTATAACATTGATATAGTCTTTACTGCCAGAAGTTTTAGAGGTGAAGCAAACACAAACGATGAGAGCTATGGTTTCAAGTTTTTCAGCATTGATGGATTGCCTGACATGATTAGTCCACCTGTTATCCCTGTGGTTGATAAATTCAAAGCAAGGTACAGGGCAGGTGATGTTTAGCGGCCGACATCGTGTCGCGGAATTATTCTATCACCGCTGGATTTATCTTGTATCCGCTTCATAATTGCGACATAATAAAGACATAATAATGCGCGAAAGGATTTGATTGTTATGCCACAAATAAGACCGATAACAGACTTAAGAAATACAAATGAAATATCAGATGCTTGTCACAAGCAAGATGAACCAATCTTTATCACAAAGAACGGTTATGGTGACTTGGTCGTTATGAGCATTGAAGCATACGAACGGAAGTTTGCATTACTTGAAGTATATAAAAAACTTGCTGAAGCTGAATCACAAGTGGAGAAGGGAGTGCCGCTCTTAAAAGCGGAAGAAGTTCTTGATAGGTTGAGAGGGAAATATGTCAAGTGATTTGTATGATGCTTTCCCGCAAGGGGCAGATCATGTAGTATGGCAATGAAGTACGAGCATGAAGCATGCGTGCCCACATCCTCTCGCTGGGTGACAAGCACCGCTCGCGGGAAAGGCGCTCTGCGGGTCCAGCTCGTGGACGTCGGGAAACCGGGATGTCATATGAATTTCCAATCCTAACGGCGCCCGGTCTCCGCCGACGGGTGCAAAAAAATATATTGGGGGTAGAGCGTTGGAGAATTGTATAATATGTAAAAAGCATAAAGAAAACATTGATGTTGTATATAAAGACGATTTGATCTACATAAGTCATTATATAAAGCATCCAGAGGATACTGGTAACTATTTGGGTTATTACATGATTGAGAGCATTCGTCATTTTACTGGATTGGAAAATGTATCGGATATTGAAATGGAAATGCTAGGGAAAGCTCAAAGGTCTTTGAGCAAAGCATTGAAAAATGTTCTTGATGTAGAAAGGGTGTACGCCTTTGTTATTGGAGAAGGAGTCGATCATTTCCACATTCATGTTGTAGGAAGATATAGAAATGCTCCTCGGAATTATTGGGGACCGTCTGTTGATGATTGGCCTGAGGCACCGAGAGGGGATATAAATAAAATTAGGGAGTTAAATGATAGTATAAAGAAAGAATTAATTATATGAAGTGTCCCCAGCCTTGTCTCCGGATGTGTGGCTGGGGGAGTAGACTAAACTGCGCCTAACAAAGCAGTCAGCGAAGGCTGCACAAGCTCTGAGCCCCTAAGCTGGCTCCCGAAATGATGGTCCCTGCAGTACATCACACCGATTCGACGGGGCTGGTCGCAAGCAAAGCTTGCTGCTCGCCCATGCAACCTGGCTGGTCGTTCCGCTTCGCTGCACTGCTCGCCCATGCAACTTGGGTGCGAGCACCGCCAGGGAGAAGGGCTCTGTGGTCCAGCTTATCGGCATCGCGACTGCTGAGACGTTATTGGAAAGATGAGGCAAGGGACGCGCCTTCCGTAGCGCGGGATTAACCCGGCAAGGGCTTCGACAGAATTCCTATTAACACGATTTAAATGGGGGACTAAAATGTTTGATTTTTTGAAGAAAAAGACTAAACACGAAAATGATGATATTAGGAATGTTCTTTTTGGAGATAGGAAGATAGAACAATGGTCTGGGTCTGGTATGCCTTGGGAGCTCTTTTTGAAAGCAAAAGACGAAATTTCTTTAGGCAAAAATACTGAGGCCGTAAAAACCTTAAAGGACATTATTAGTATAGAAGGACTTGAGTCACGTCATTATATTCAAGCTTGGTACTTCCTGAGACAGCTCGGAGAGGTTCCAGACAACAATATTGGAAGTAAAGTATATGGAGTTGTTATCGAGGTAGCTTTAGAACAGGGGTTAGACATCCTAGTGGCGTATGAGGATTATACTGCAAGATATTTTAACTATAGCGGAGCAGCGATTGTTTGGGATAAGCCTGATAATTCATTAAATGAATCCATAGCAAGTCTTTTATCCATAGGGCAAACAGTTGTAGACAGAATAGGTCCATGGGATAATGAAAGGCCAAAACCACCGGAAAGAGGGAATGTCAGATTAAATTTCTTAACTCCTCGTGGCCTGCATTTCGGGGAAGGACCTTTCAACTTGCTATCTAAAGATCCAATGGGAGGACCTGTTATAGCTGCTGGTATAAAACTGATGCAACAGCTGATTGAAAAATCTAAGGATAAATAAGGGTGCGCCGTCCATGGCGCACATAGGGGAGTTCTGCATTAATCTTATGCAATGCTGTAAACCAATTCTGAAGAGCTAGGTGCGGGAAATCTGCACGCCTGGTTCTGTGTGTGTCGGGCGGCGAGTTGCGCAGCCCTTCTACCCGAAGTCCGCAGGTGTTTTAATCACCTACCTCCTACTCGATTCTCCGAAGCAGTCGTTGGATTATCATCAGGCGCATCGTGGTATAAATATAATGAGATTGATGAGCACCCGACAGAGAAGCAGAAGAGGAGTAAAGGAGGTTTCTGGATGAAAGCAATGATCATTGAAGCATATGGCAGTGCGGATCTGTTTAAAACGGCGGAGCTTCCGGTTCCTGTTCTGAGGGAGAACGAAGTTCTCCTGGAGGTGCGCGCCGTATCAATCAATCCGTTTGATTGTAAAATCCGTGCAGGTCTGGCGAAGGATTATCTTCCATATACCTTCCCGATTATTCTGGGATGGGACGTTTCCGGCGTCGTTAAAGCTATCGGCGTTCAGACATCGGCTTTTCAAATCGGAGACGAAGTGTTCGCAAGAGTCGGTATCAAAAAACCGGGCGGACTTGCCGAATATTGCGCAGTCGAGGAACACCTGCTGGTGAAGAAACCTGAAAATCTGTCTTTTGAGCAGGCGGCTGCCATACCGCTGGCGGCAATGACTGCATGGCAAATGCTTGTAGACAAAGCCGGTATCCGTAAAGGAGAGTCGGTGCTGATCCAGGGGGGCGCAGGCGGTGTCGGAAGCTTTGCGGTTCAGCTGGCCGGACATTTCGGTGCTGCTGTGACAGCCACAGCCAGCGGTAAAAACGTGGAGCTCGTACGCAGCTTAGGCGCAGACAGGGTCATTGACTATCAAAAGGAAGATTTCACCGAATGCGGTTCGAAATTCGACGTGATCCTGGATACGGTAGGAGGTCATGTACTTACAAGGAGCTATGATCTGCTGAAACCGGGCGGAAGACTGGTCTCGATAGCGGGTAGGATCGATAATGAAATAGCAGTAGAAAAAAAGATCACTGCGTTGTACTTCAGTAGTACGACAAAGGTGGAGCAGCTTAGGGAAATAGGCACAATGGTATCGGAAGGCAGTGTGAAAACACTGATTGCCGCGATTTTTCCATTCACTGCGAAGGGTGTCCGAAATGCTCATCTCCTGAGCGAATCCGGCCATGCCGGTGGCAAGATTGTCGTAAAGGTAGGATAAAGTATCCGTGTCGCTGAAACTGCTGCCGGAGCATTGTTCTGTCAGCTCAGGTGGACGGGTTCATCCGGCTCCAGGTGAACGATGGTGTCAATTACGTCAAATTTGCTTTTTAAGGTATTTTCAATATCTTCGGTAATGATATGCCCTTCAGAGATGTTCAAAGCAGCATCTACGACTACAACAACATCCACCATGATGTTGTTTCCATATACCCGGCCTTTAATATCCTTTATACGGATTACGCCGGGCACCTGCTTTACGATTGAGGTGATATGATCCAGATTATTTCGATCAAAGCCGTCTGTCAGATTATGTGCTGCCTCCCGGAAAATATCCCATCCTGTTTTACATATCAATATACCAACTATAATGGCTGCCGCAGGGTCGATCCAGGGCAGTCCGAATTGGGATGCGATGATACCGGTTGCCGAGCCGATGCTGACCCAGGCATCCGACAAATTGTCCTTGGCAGCAGCCATCAGAGCTGAGCTGTTAATGGAAAGGGCGATTTTTTTATTATACCGATAAACGGCATATATTGCTGCAGCACTGAGCATTCCCGTTACGGCGGCGGTTATATCGGGAGACTGGGCTTTGAAATTCAGGATTGATTGCCCTGCATTAAAAAGAACATTCAGGCCTACGACAATCATTATGATGGAGGCAATCAGTGAAGAAACGGTCTCAGCCCTCCAGTGGCCGTAATGATGATCCTCATCCGCCGGCTTCCTTGATATCCTCAAGCCTATCAATATCGCGAGTGAAGCGATGATGTCCGTTGAGTTGTTAAACCCGTCGGCCGTCAGTGCTTCAGAGTTTGTAAAGTAACCCACAGCCAGCTTGATTACGGATAAGACAATATAGGCGATAATGCTGATTCGTGCTCCGCGCTCGGCCAGCTTGCTCCTGTCATACTGGTTGTCCAATTCCATTTCTCCCTGCAATCCGATAATTACTCACAGTTTACGCAGTAATCTTCCGTTTTGTCTTCTTATTAAGGTTATTATGTTCAATTATAATATGTAAAAGTCCGAAGGGTAAGTATAAAATGTAAATCCGGGGCCGTTTGGTCATATTTGGATGTAATGCTGCGGGCAAACGGCGGAATAACAGGGTGCGAGCGAATAAAAAAGAGGCTGAAACGGCAGCCCGGTTAGATCAATCCCGGTACCATAGCAGCCCCTTATTCCGCTATTCTGTCTATTATAACCGGATTTTTCTGATGTCGTCTTTCATTCTCTCAATATCCGTCAGCCAATCTTCTATATCATGCTCATGTTCCAATTCATCATTCAATATTGTTGTTGCCATTTGATATGTTGCATGGTCTTTACCGTACGTAAACTCGGCCAGTTCTTCATATCTCTGTATGGCACACCGTTCACCTTCCAGATTTTGTTCCAGTATTACTTCAATATAGTAATCCAGCGGCTCAGCATAAGAGCATTTTGCAAATTCGCTCCATTTCTGTGGATTCAGAATTGGTGTCCCTCCCAGTTGTATAATACGGTTGACAACCAGCTCGGCATGCCCCAGTTCCTGTGTTGCATGCAAAAGCAGCTCGGGCTCCACTTCACTTCTCATCGGCCCTTCCATCATCCTTGCGCCTATCCAGTATTGATAGTATGCAAGCCATTCCTCCGCGAGAGCTTCGTTCAGCATCTGAATCAGTTTATTGACATCCAGATTTACAATATCAACTGCTTTCTTACCCATATCATACCTCCGTCTTTTTTAAAATTTTCATTGTATACCTACCACGAAAAACCGGGAAAAAACATTTCTTTTTAAAAAAATATCTGCTTAAGTATCAGATTTAAAGACCGATTATAAAAGGGGAATCGGCATTTTTCAAAACACCCGGATCATGCGCAAATGGACTGGTTGCGGTGATTTCCGCGCATACCGGTCCGAACCCGGAATGAAGATTGCCTTGCAGGATATTCTTGTTTGCACTATACTTGAAAATAGTTGTAGAGTATGGAAAGCATTTGCTTTATAAAACAGGAAATGGGTGGAGAAAACACAAATGCAAAACTGGATCACGGAATTCATGGGGCAGTTTGGGTATATCAGCATATTTATCCTCATTACGCTGGAAAATGTTTTTCCTCCGATCCCTTCTGAAATCATTCTGACGTTCGGCGGATTTATGACAACCAATACGGAGCTTACAATTCCCGGTGTGATCCTTATCGCTACTGCCGGCTCAGTGGCCGGGGCTATGATACTCTATTGGATCGGGCGTTTTTTCGATGTGAAGCGGCTGGAAAAATTCATTAACCGATGGGGGCACCTGTTGGGCGTAAAGGCAAAGGACATACACAGAGCGGATAAATGGTTTAAACGCCATGGTTACAGGACAGTTTTTTTCTGCCGGATGATTCCGCTGATCCGGAGCCTGATTTCCATCCCTGCCGGTATGTCAGACATGAAATTCGGCATGTTTTTGCTTTTTACAACTGCGGGCACCTTGATATGGAATACGCTGCTTGTATGCGCAGGTGCGCTGCTTGGGGAGTCATGGGAAAAAATTCTCGCGTTCACTGAGGTGTATTCCGACATCACCTATGTTTTACTTGGGCTGGCAGGTGTGGCGGTTATTGTCTGGCTGATCCTGAAAAAGAGGCGGGAGATAGAAGAGTAATGGATATGAACGATAGCGGCAATGAGAATATATCCTTTCAAACCTGCAGTACATTTGTATTGAACGGGGCCATAGGTACCGATGAGCTGGAGGTAAAAGATCCGCTGACTATATTTACAGATGTTTTCAAGCTGGATGAAATACAAAAAATCCAGGATCAATTTGCAGCTGCAACAGGTGTGGCATCCCTCATAACAGAAGCGGACGGGACACCTATTACCAGACCGAG
>JAEZMC010000004.1 GCA_023435805.1 Bacillota bacterium
TTTCAAAGCCTCCTGCCGGCCTTGCTCAAATCTCCGGCTACCGGCACCAGGCTCAAAGTTCTTGATATTACTGAGGATAACGGGGATAAGTGTCGTCGGTTTTTCACTCCAACGAGGTCTTGTAATATCGATTTCTCCGGCACATCGCATTCCGTATTTGTTAAGATAAGCATGGATAGCCTCCCGGGCTTCCTGCCCGCCATCAAGCTGAACCAATTTATCCATAAAGCTATCATCTTTTACCTGCTGTAAATATTCAATTACTTCCGGATATGGTCGGATCACATCAGCAACGTCCAGCAGAGCCAGACCCATTTCCGAAGTAATATTGTTGGGCACGGATTGGGAAAGCGTATCTGCTGCGTTTTTTTCACCCAGCCACTCGATCATTTTCTCATTGATCCATGATGAAGCGTTCATAGCAGCCATAATCACGCTAAAACTTTGCGGACCAAATATAAACTTCTTTAGTTGCTGTATATTTTCCAGAATAAAGTCAAACAAATCCAATCCTGATGACCTTTGAATGTTTTGTTTTAACTCCTCTATCATTGTTTGACTGCTCTTGACCAAATCAGAAACGATTGTCGGATTGTTTTCGATTTGTGTATCAAAACCCGAAGACATCATACCTTTATTGTTTTTACCGGGAACTTCTTTTGTATCATTTGGTACCGTTTTTATGAAATCTCCTCGTTCTATTATCGTCATGAGCGCATCTTTTATGAGCGGATCATGTCCTCCCATGTTATTTAATAATGCTTTTCTGCTGTCAAGTGAAGCCAGCATGGGTGTGACATCAACAAATAACCTTCCACCAGCTTTATACATGGGGCCAGCAGAGGTTAACTGAAACAAAGATAATCCCAACGGTTTCATGGGATCGGTCATCATTTGCTGGTGTCCGACAGATACGTAAACGTGGTTTTCTTCATCATTTGCTTCAGGGATCGGGTATAATGTAGTGATTGGCCGGCTCTGAACAATATAAAATGTATCATCAGCCAAACACCATTCTATATCCTGGGGGCAGCCGAAATGTTCTTCGATCTTTCTTCCGATGTGCTCAAGCTCTAAAATCTGCTCATCCGTCAACACTTGCCTGTTCTGCCGCTCAGGCTCAATTTCCTGTTCTATCGTACCGCCAGCTTCTACGGCATAGATCGCCAGCTTCTTGGTGGATATCTTCTTGTCGATAACCTTGCTGTCACGCACTTTATAGATATCAGCATTAACCAGTCCGGAGACCAAGGCCTCACCAAGTCCGAAGCTGGCATCGATAGATACCACTTTCCTATTGGATGTGACAGGATCGGCTGTAAACAAAATTCCTGCCGCTTGTGGAAATACCATCTTCTGAACAACCACAGACAGGCTGGTCGCAACAACCTCCGGTTGCTGTTCGCCTATGCGGCCAAAGTGGATTTTACGGTGGTCTAAGCCGTTTTGGAGGCGGTAAATTACTGCCCTTTCCGTAAACAACGATGCCCAGCACCTGCTGATATGCTTTAAGATTGACTCCTTTCCAATAATGTTCAAATACGTATCCTGCTGACCTGCGAAAGAGGCCGTTGGTAAATCCTCTGCTGTTGCACTGGATCGCACCGCATAAGCATTTTTTTCACCAAGCTTGGATAGAAATCGGGTGATCTCTTCATTCATGCCTTCAGGAAGAGCTATCCCTTCGATGGCCCTGCGAAGCTCACCACTAAGCTCAGCGATTTTATCCCGGTCTTCCGCCTTTAGCTGCGATAGCTGATCAAGTAATTCGTTAATCGACGGCGTTTCCCCAATGGCTCTTTTAAAAGCTTCCGTAGAAATACAAAAGCCCTCCGGTACATGTATTCCTTCAATTTTGAAAAGTTCCCCCAGGTTCGCACCTTTTCCACCTGCAACCATAATTTTCGTTTTATCAATATCCTCAAAACCAAGAACAAAGCGACTCATACATTTCCCTCCTTTGCATTCCATAAAAATGCCCCATTAACAAATCTCGTTAATGTACTATGCATTATAGCAGTAGCAAATGGGAGTATATAGTCTATATTTACATTTTTTTATATGATATAATTAAAGTAGAGAGAAAAAAGCCTTACGGCCCCACAATCCCCGCGCAGCTTTTGTGTGCTCGGACAAAAACGATGCCGTTTGAGGATAGCGGGCCTTGGGGCTCCAAGAAATACTGCCAAGCTCACTCCATCTATTCAGCTCATTATTTAATCCATCCTTTTGCCCAACTAAACAAGCATTCCGACATCACATCAAGCTCCACTGCGCCACCGTTTTTTAGGGTTAAAAATGTAGAAACAATCTCTTTTTCCTTGTCGTTTACCACTTCAAGCAAGTCCCTTTGATGGTTGATGTATTTGCCAGTCTGCTTAAATGCAACTGCCTGCACAACAAAGGATGCCGACTTATAAAGTCCTCTCAGAATATCATCATTTTTTTCGTACAGCATATTATGGATGCACCCGTGATAGATATTACAAACGCCAATTTTAATTGCTCTATCAACGGCAATATCATCAATACGTGGTAGCAATTCATCAAGACTGCCTTTTATTGGCTTTGTATCGTGATAGAATTGGAAAAGGTCAGACGGCTCCCAATTCAAAAGTTCGGCCTTGCCGGAGAGGAAGCCACAGATTAAATCCCGATGCATAAGTTTGTCCAGCATGCTGTTATATACTCGAATGTCCGCCGTAGACAATTCATCAAGTATGACGACAACATCAATATCGCTTGCGTCTGTTGCTTCGCCACGCCCATAGCTTCCCTGCAAACCAACAAACCAAACTCTATTGCCAAAATTCGTCTGTAAGGCCAGTAAAAAATCATCCATCCAGACTGTAATTTCAATCATCTCAATCACCTCTATAAATTTATCCAAGTCACGGAAGCAGTCGCGCCCCTTATGTCCGCCGATTAAATTTTAATATGACTTATTTGCACAGACAGCCAGAATCTTTTCAGCCGCGCCCTTGGCTCCAGAGCAATTTCTGAAGCCTTCAGAAATCACCTTCGCATTTTTACAGTAGCTCTGATTGGTCAGCACCTGCTCCACGGCAGCACGAATGGCAGATGGAGAAGTTTTCTCCAATCGGACACCTGCGTTAAGCTGCTCTACTCTTGCAGCAACACCACCTTGCTCCGAGGTCTGGGGCAGCATTACCAGCGGAACGCCGAAATACAAGCTTTCGCTGACGCTATTCATGCCACAGTGTGAGAGAAAAACATCTGCCTGCTCCAGAACAGCAATCTGATCCACACGTGAAAACACAGAAATATTCTCCGTCAGTTCTCCGAACAACGACCTATCCACCATATCGCCAACGGACAGAATAACCTGATAATCCGTATTTTTCAATGCCTCAATACAGTTCTGGTATAGAGACAGCATATCATTGTTCACTGTTCCCATGGAAATATAGACCAGCTTTTCTCTCTGCTTTTTCATCGGCTCTGTAACGGGTCGAATAGACGGCCCGACAAAGGCATATTTATCTGAGAATGTCTCCGAACAGGGCTGGAATTCCGGAGACGTATACACGATCGTATTCGTATTGTTGTCATTCTGAATAATGTCCAGAATATTTTTCACCGGGTAGCCTTTATCCTGCAAACGCTTTACCTGTTTGTTGACCTTCGGCATGGAGAAAATCATGGAGAGAAGTTCTTTTGCACTCTGCTTCATAATTTTGGCGGAATACCGGTTGAACGCAAAGGTAGTCGTAGAAGAAACAAAGGGAATGCCTAACTTCAAAGCAACTGCCTTGCCCCAAACTGCCATGGAATCTGCCACGATACAATCCGGCTTCAATTGCTCCATATCTCTGCAAACCATTGCATCCAGTGCTAAAGTAGTATCTACCAGCACCTTCGTTGAAAAGGCAAGGTCTTTTCCAATTCTCGCACCATCCTTTGGTGTCAGCTTTTGTTCAGTATCATATTCATCACAGGAAACGAATTTAGCACCGGCACTCTCAATCTTCTCTCGCAGAGAGTTGTAGGAGTAGTACCAGATATCGTGCCCCTGTGCTGCAAGCTCACGAACTACGCCCAGCGTTGGGTTAGTATGACCGTGCGCCGGAATACAGAAAAATACAATCCTGCTCATAACTATTCCTCCATTTACAGTTTGTTCATAATTTTCAAAAAGTATTTATCACGCATTTCCTTCGGCGGAATAGCGAGTCCTTATTCTGCATCTGCTGCCTGGTATCCGAACATGTCGTCCTGATACCTTTAATTTTTGTATTTATAGTCTTAAGAATGCTGCAATTCTTCTATTGTTTCATTACACCAATGGATAACCGCCTCACTGGATATTATTCCGTTTCTTAGCACCGCCTTGATGAAGCGGGCTCGCTCCTTTGATATTTCCTGGATGCCTCGTTCCAAATCCTTTTGCATTTCAAGATACTTCTCTATATTCTTTTCATGAAGTTCTTTATAATTCTCCAGCATCCGGAATACATTGTCTCTCGGCTGGCTGCTTGAAAACAATAATTTCAGCATAAATTCGGAACGTACTGGCTGCTGCATGGTCTCTTCTAAAAGCCATGTCTCAAGCTCCTGCTTTCCCTTTTCGGTTATTCCATACCGAACTTTCTTTTCATTTTGTTCTCTGAAAACAATTTCAATCATCCCATCCTCGAGCATCATTTTCAATGTTGGATAGATATGTCCGAAATTTTCGTTCCAAAATCCAGAGAGTAACTTGTCACTGTATTTTTTTATCTCATATCCGGTACTTGGCGATAGATTTAAAATACCTAAAATGGCATACATGGATTTATTCTTTAACGCCATTCCTATCTCCTCTCTTTCAAGGCATCCACATATTTTTCAAGTTTCCGTACTGTCTGCTCAAGCTTTGCAAAATTCCTCATTTCCCGAGAAATTTGCATGCAATTTTCCTTGATTTCCCTTTCCATGATGAGCGTTTCCGTTTTAGTTCTCAGTATTTCCGGAGACAATTCCTTTATGCTTTCAGCTATTCCCAGCTGCATGGAAACAAGACGCCTGGCCACCATATGCTGGTCATTGACCTGAGGTAATGCAAGCATCGGAACTCCAAAGTATAAAGCCTCGTTCACGCTGTTAAAACCTGCATGAGTGATAAATACATCAGCCTTCTTTAAAATTTCCAGCTGCGGAAGAAAGCTCTTTACCAAGAAATTTAGCGGAATTTCACCTAATTGTGAGACTTCACACTTTTTTCCAATAGACATGCAAACATAATAATCCGTGTTACGAAATGCCGAAATACATGTTTTATAAAAATCTACAAAATCCGTATTCAGACTTCCAAGCGAGATATATATAAGCTTTCTGTCTCCTATCCCGGAAAAATCCAAATCGGATGCTTCCTGCAGCCGGTCAATGGACGGGCCGGTAAATAAATAGTCAGGCTCGTGTACCCCATCATCTCCGTTGAAATTAC
>JAEZMC010000038.1 GCA_023435805.1 Bacillota bacterium
GGTATTTTGAGGCGGTGGGCAAATACCTCGAATACACCGGAGATGCGGAACTGGTGCAACAGCGGTTTTACAGCCCCATGGTCCGGATCTATGAAGCGTTCAGGAAAGGGACCCTCCACAATATTCATATGGACGAGGACGGACTGATTGCCGCCGGTGATGAGCATACACAGCTAACATGGATGGATGCCAAGATGGACGAAACGGTGTTCACACCAAGGCACGGAAAGGCCGTTGAGATCAATGCGCTTTGGTACAATGCACTTCGCACGCTGGAGATGCTGACGGAAAAATTCGGCATGGATGTCGGAGATATCGGAAGGCTGGCTGTGAGGGTTGAAAATAGCTTTGAGAAGGTTTTCTGGAATGAGAAGGGTAAATACTTATATGACGTTGTAAATGGTCCTTTTAAGGATGACAGCGTCAGACCGAACCAGATATTTGCCGTCGGGCTGACTTATCCCGTACTGACCGGTAAAAAAGCGGAAGCGGTGGTTGAAAAGGTATGGAAGGAACTGGTCACCGCCTATGGCCTGAGAAGTCTCTCGCCGGATTCGCCGCAGTACAGGGGAAAATGCACGGGCGACCGGTTTGCACGGGATTCTGCGTACCATCAGGGCACGGTGTGGACATGGCCCATTGGGCATTTTGTAACGGCATTTGACAGAACCTTCGGCAGGATGCCGGAATATAAGGGCTATGCGGTTACTTTCCTTGAGCCCTTCAAGGACCACCTGAATCATGCGTGCCTTGGAAATATTTCAGAAATATTTGACGGGGATGAGCCGCTGACTGCCAGGGGTTGTTTTGCACAGGCCTGGAGCGTGGCGGAGGTGCTCCGGGCATATACGGAGTGTCATCCGGACATCAAAGGATAAGCGGAGGTGTGATTCTTGTCATTTTCATCGACTGTAAAAAATGAATTGTGCCGTATTGAAAGCCAGAATAACTGCTGCCTGCTTTCCGAACTTGCCGCGGCGCTTTGTTTCAACGGCACGGCTGCGCTTCATTCCGGAGGCGGCTTCAATATCAGGATCACAACGGAGAATGCTGCGTTTGCCAGAAGGATATACAGCAATATCAAAAAAATGTGTGACATTAATCCGGAAGTCACCATTCGTAAGAGCAAAAAGCTAAAAAAGCACGTATCCTATATGCTGATCGTCACATCGCCGTCCGGTTCTTCAAAGCTGCTTGAGCTGGCAGGCGTCATTACGGCCGCCGCAAATGGCGAAGAGGCGCGCGAGCTTATACTGGCAGATAAAAAAAGCCTGAAGCTCCCATGCTGCAGAAAAGCTTTTTTAAGGGGAGCTTTCCTTGCAGGCGGCTCCATCAGCGACCCGGAAAAAACCTACCATCTGGAGCTCACCTCACGGACGCTGCTTCTGGCACAGGAATTGAGCCGGATACTCGGCACCTTCAGGCTGAATGCGAGAATCATCAGAAGAAAGGGCAGCTATGTCACTTATCTTAAGGAAGGCGAGAACATAGTGGATTTTCTGAATATCATCGGCGCCCATTCCGCCCTGATGGAACTCGAAAATGTAAGGATACTCAAGGGTATGCGCAACAATGTCAACAGGATTGTCAACTGTGAAACGGCAAACCTTGAAAAAACGGTGAACGCTTCTCTGAGACAGGTGGAAAACATCCGCTATGTCGCACAAAAAATCGGCCTGCACAACCTCCCGGAAAATCTCCGTGAAATTGCGGAGCTGAGGCTGGAGTACAGCGATGCCAACCTGGTGGAGCTTGGGCAGCTGTTATCGCCGCCTCTGGGTAAATCCGGCGTCAATCACCGGCTCAGGAAGCTGGACAGAATTGCCGAAAGACACAGGGAACAGGCGGGAAAAGACTGATAACCGGTTGAATAAGCTACATGTATGGCAGCTCGTGTCAAATTGTGTAATAAAAAAAATTCGGCTTCTACAAAGGTTCCCATAATTCTCTGAAGGATATTCCATATTATTGAAGAATTAGTTAATGCTATACATTGGATTATACGGAGGAGAGTATATTGGATATCAAATTTACCAGCCGGGGTTCCACCCTGATTGCACTGTTTACAGGCGAACTGGACCACCATTTTGCGGAATACGCCCGCAACAGGATGGAGGGAGAATTGCTGAAAGCTACCACCAGGAATGTGGTGTTTGATTTCTCCGGATTGAGCTTTATGGATAGCTCGGGTATCGGTGTGATTGTCGGCAGATATGCAAACATCAAAAAGCTGGGCGGGAAAGCGGCAATCATCTGTAAAAACCAGAAGATACGCCATATTCTTGAGATGTCCGGCATATTGAAGCTGATACCGGTGTATGATAGCCTGGATAACGCAATAAACATCATGCTTGGCGCATGAAATTATATTGGGGGAGAGAAATGTAATGCAGCCTTTGAATGAAATGAAATTGGAATTTGTGAGCAAATCGTGCAATGAAGCCTTCGCCAGGGTGGTGGCTGCCGCGTTTGTCTCCCAGCTGGATCCCACCCTGGAAGAATTGGCCGATGTGAAAACAGCTGTTTCGGAGGCAGTGACAAATGCAATCATACATGGTTATGAAAACAGGCAGGGCATCATTACAATGATCTGCAGGCAATATGACAAAAGCGTGGAAATAGAAATAACCGACGAAGGAAAAGGGATCGAGGATATCGAACAGGCCAGGCAGCCCCTGTACACGTCCAAACCGGATATGGAACGTTCCGGCATGGGCTTTACCGTTATGGAAAGCTTTATGGACAAGCTTGAAGTCCGGTCCAAACTAGGCGAAGGAACAACAGTGGTTCTTTTCAAACGTTTCGGATCTCTTGATTGAAAGGCTGATTTTTTTTACCTTAGGGATGTAAGAAAACGTAAATAAAGGAAAAATATAATATACTGTTTGCCGGGCGGAAGCGAAATTTATTAGAAGTGTTTTTCATTAGAACTGAAGAGAAAGGTTTTTGGTATGAGCGAAAATCCCTATAAGGGTATGGATACGATAAAGCTTATAAAAATGGCGAAGGATGGCGACAAGCTTGCCCAGAGTACGCTTGTCGAAAGCAACATCGGGCTTGTGTGGAGCATTGTACGCAGATTCCAGAACAGGGGACACGAGACCGAGGATCTTTTCCAGATAGGCTGTATAGGCCTTATCAAGGCAATCAACAAGTTTGATACGAGCTACGAGGTGAGATTCTCCACTTATGCCGTACCCATGATCATCGGTGAAATCAAGCGTTTTCTGCGCGATGACGGCTTGATCAAGGTAAGCCGGTCATTGAAGGAAGTATCAAACAAGGCGAGAATCACAAAAGAAGTAATGAGCAAGGAGTTGGGGCGTGAGCCGACGATCGGGGAGATGGCACAGAGGCTTGATATTTCTACGGAAGAGCTGGTCATGGCGGTTGAGGCAGGCTATTCACCCGAGTCCCTCTTCAATCCGGTGGGTGAAGGAGAAAACTCCTCCCTTATGCTGATTGACAGACTCAATGACGACTGTAACGATAATGAAACGGATATTATCGATAAAATTGCTTTGAAGCAGGTGCTTGATACGTTGAAGCCGCGTGAAAAGCAGATCATTATATTACGGTATTTCAACGAAAAAACACAGGTTCAGATAGCAAAGCTTCTGGGAATTTCGCAGGTACAGGTGTCCCGCATTGAAAAAAAGATTCTTGAAGATATCCGAAACAGGATTAATTTCAACTGATTGCAAGATTGTCAAATTAGCATTTCTTTACTGCATATAACATCCTGTCTGGTCCAATAATAACTTAGAATGATGTAAAAATTTAATCACAAATGAAGCGGAGTGTTGAAAATGCTGGCAGTATTGAACAGGTACAGGATTTTTCTGGTCATCCTGACGCTTATTCTTCTGGCTGTGCTGATCTGGTTGTTTTTAGCCGGCCAGGGTAAGAGCAAGGTGCCCTCAAGAGGTGTTTTTGTATTGGAGCATAGAATTGAAACGGAGCTCGAGGGGGGAGGTTTTCAACTTGCAGAAGGTCATGACAACAGATGAGTATAAAAAATACGTGGACAGCAAGTCACCGGATTCCAAACTCGTGCGGAATATTTTCAGGGCATTTCTGGTAGGCGGGTTGATCTGCGCTGTCGGGCAGTTTTTTGTCAATTCCTTTAAGTCCATGGGTTTTGATACGGATATCGTCTCCTCCCTTACTGCCATGACAATGGTATTTCTGGGAGTGCTATTTACAGGCCTGAACATATACGATGATCTCGGGCGTTTCGCAGGAGCCGGTTCCATTGTGCCGATCACGGGCTTCGCAAACTCTATCGTATCTCCCGCAATGGAGTATAAAAGCGAAGGCTATGTCATGGGGATTGGTGCCAGGATGTTTCTGGTGGCAGGCCCTGTGCTGGTGTACGGTATTACTGCTTCCGTGCTGGCAGGGCTTGTTCATTACCTGCTCCGGTTTTAGCATTATACTGAACGAATTGACAAAAGGAGCGAATATTTATGTTGGAAAAAAAACTGGGCAAACAGACGATACAGCTGAAAAAACCGCCCACGATTACAGCAACGGCATCCATTGTCAGCTCCAAAGAGGGTAAGGGTCCGCTGGCCGTTTATTTTGACCAGACGCTGGATGATGACATGTGGGGTGAAAAAAGCTGGGAAGCCGCCGAAAACAAGCTTGTTCGTGAGACCCTTGCCAAAACGGCAGTAAAGGCCGGCATTCCCATAAGCGGAGTGGATTATATTCTGGCCGGCGATTTATTGAACCAGTGTATTGCAACCAATTTCGGGCTGCGAGATTCCGGTGTACCCATGTTTGGCCTTTTCGGGGCCTGCTCCACAATGGGTGAGTCCATGAGTCTGGGCGCAATGCTTATTGACGGAGGCTTCGCCGCAAACTTGATTTGCATCACTTCCAGCCACTTCTGCTCAGCTGAAAAGCAATTTCGTTTTCCGCTGGAACTGGGCTCCCAGAGGCCGCCTACTGCGCAGTGGACCGTCACGGGAGCCGGGGGCGTGCTGCTGTCCTCTGAAGGGAACGGTCCTTATATTACCAGAATTACGACCGGAAAAATTGTTGACATGGGCATAAAGGATCAGAACAACATGGGCGCTGCAATGGCTCCGGCTGCCGCAGACACTATTTTCGCCCATTTTGAGGATACCGGCCTGCCTTATACGTATTATGACATGGTTGTGACGGGCGATCTGGGCCGGATCGGGAGCAGTATAGCGGATGACCTCCTGTCCTCCAACGGTATACGTATCAGTGAAATACTGCATGACTGCGGCATGATGATCTACGATATCAGCCAGGACGTTCATGCGGGCGGCAGCGGCTGTGCCTGCTCTGCAACTGTGTTTTCCGGGTTTTTATATGACAGGCTGAAAAATGGCAAGCTGAACAGGATACTATTCGTTCCTACAGGCGCATTGCTCAGTCCCACCAGCGTACAACAGGGTGAGACCATTCCGTGCATTGCACATGCTGTGGCGATAGAAACCATGTTAGGAGGTTGATGGCATGCAACAGACAATTTTATCTTATATCTATGCTTTTCTGATAGGCGGAATCATATGTGGAATCGGCCAGGTGCTGATTGACAAGACGAAGCTGACGCCGGCCAGGATACTGGTGCTGTTCGTAACGGTGGGTGTTGTGCTGACGGCGCTCGGACTATACCAGAAGCTCGTGCAGATCGGCGGTGCAGGTGCTACGATACCGCTCACGGGTTTTGGTTACAGTCTTGCCAAGGGAGCCTTTACCGACGTGGACAAATATGGTCTTCTGGGAGCATTTACAGGCGGAATCCGGGCAACAGCCGCCGGTGTGGGTGCGGCGATTTTTTTCGGATACCTGGTATCCGTGGCATTTAAGCCAAAGCCAAAAAGATAGCGGGGTGGAAGTATGGACAAAAGAAAAGTGATTTTGGTGACCGACGGCGATATGGTTGCAAAGGAAGCTGTGGAGACAGCAGCGTTGAATATCGGCGGGAGGTGCATATCCGCATCGGCAGGAAATCCCACTACGCTCACGGGACAGGAGCTGGTGGCGAAAATCAAGGAGGCCGTCCACGACCCCGTGGTCGTCATGGTGGATGACTGCGGCAAGAAGGGTGAAGGGCCTGGCGAGGCGGCCATGGCTGCCATGCTGGACAGCAAGGAACTGGATGTCCTGGGCATCGTGGCAGTCTCGTCCAACGGAAGGGATTGCAGCGGGTTGAATTTGAGCTGTTCGGTGACGAAAAACGGTGAGGTAGTGCACACCGCTGTGGACAAATACGGCCAGGACACCCACTCTGATGAGCTTTGCGGCGATACGCTGAGTATATTGAAATCCAGAAGGAATCTTTTCATTGTCGGAATAGGCGATCCGGGGAAAATGGACTTCAAGGATGAAGTATTCAGAGGCGCCCCTATTACGACGAAAGCGCTCCAGATTGTTCTGGAGCACAACGGTATCATGTGAAATATTCTATGACGGCATCCGGAAAGTTCTCGC
>JAEZMC010000318.1 GCA_023435805.1 Bacillota bacterium
ATATTTCAACGCCTCAGTATCATTCCAGATATTATTTTCAGGTAATCCCGCCTATCATTAAGTCCAAAGAATTATTTGTCAATAGGCTATAATACTCATATTATAGAGAATATGGTTATTTATGTCAATACATTTTATCTATTTTCTTTCCATAATTTTGTAAAGTTTGACAGCTTAGTCTATCATTTCTTGCAAATACCCAGCAAGTACCTCTTGCCTGGGTGAAGGATATGAAGTGCAAATGAGGAAAAAAAGCAGATAAATAGGCGCTTTCCCTTGCGGAACAACGCCTCTCTCCTGCATTTCCATACCGGTTTTGGGGGCTTTGGTCTTGCTGAAGGTGAAGTAGGCCTCACTACTCCTTGTACTCCGCTGCACGGACAGGAAGGTCCGACAGCCTGTCAAGGGCCTGTTCCAGGGTTTCCTTACGCTTTGCAAAGTGGAACCGGATAAAGTTATGAATCGGATCCCGGAAAAAGCTCGAGCCTGGAACGGCGGCAACGCCGATCTCCCTGGTGAGCCACTCGGCAAACCGGTAATCGTCCGTTACTCCGAATTGTGAAACATCCACCATGATATAGTAAGCTCCTTGCGGGATCGAATAGCTCAGTCCGATTTCCTGCAGCCCGTTAATAAACAAATCCTTCTTTTCTGTATATAGTGCTGCCAGATCCTTGTAATAGCTGTCTCCAAAATTCAAGGCTGTAACTGCTGCCTCCTGCAACGGGGCCGCTGCCCCTACTGTGAGAAAATCATGAATTTTTCTTGCTCCTTCGATGATTTTTGGTGACGCAATCAAGTATCCCAATCTCCATCCCGTTATGGAATAGGTTTTGGAAAGAGAACTGCAGGATATCGTCCTGTCCGCCATTCCGGGCAATGAAGCAAAATAGGTATGTTTATACGGTTTATAAATGATATGTTCATAGACCTCGTCAGTAATCACATAAGTGTCATATTTTTCAGCAAGGCCTGCGATGACTCGAAGTTCTTCCTCTGAAAACACTTTTCCGGTCGGATTGGAAGGGTTGCACAGGATCAACGCTTTGGGGCCCTGTTTAAATGCCTCTTCCAATTGGTCCGTATCAAATCCGAAATGAGGAGGATTCAAAGGCACAAAGATCGGCTGCGCTCCTGATAGAATCGCATCTGCAGCATAATTCTCATAGAACGGAGAAAAAACGATTACCTTGTCCCCTGTATTACAAACTGTCATCATTGCAGCCATCATTGCTTCGGTACTTCCGCAGGTGACTGCAATCTGTGTATCCGGGTCTATCTCCATCCCCATGAATCCGGATTGTTTTCTCGCAAGCGCATCCCGGAAATGCTTCGCTCCCCAGGTAATGGAATATTGATGGATACTCCCTTTTGCCACCTGATCCAGGGCGGCCTTCAATTCCTGCGGCGGATCGAAATCCGGGAAGCCCTGCGACAGGTTGATCGCATCGTATTGCTGAGCAATCCTGGTCATTCTTCTGATCACAGAATCAGTAAAATATACAAGTTTTGAGCTTAGTTCCTTCATCTCTGCCTCCTGAAAGTCATCGCATGAGAATGATTTCGCATATCCAATTCAAGCACCAAAGTCATTACAGTGGGAGCTTCCGACCGATTCCCAGCTGCAGAGCGCGGTCAAAGAGGACGCGAACCATTGTCATATCCTCGACAGCCATTCCTACATTGTTACAGACGATGAGTTCTGCCTGGTTTTCCCTACCCTTTTTCAAACCGGCTGCAACTTCTCCCGTTTCACCATAAACGTTTGGTAATCCGTATGGATAATACCCATAGCCAATTAACAGATTATGCTGCTCTATGCTGTCCAGCAGGTATTTGTCCGCCCGTTTCATTGTAACATCCTCATAGAGGGAATGGCAATCGCACAGAAGCAGAGTCTGACCCTTTTGAATCCAGGCATCTTTGATCTTCGGCTCGGGTTTTTCTGTTATGATTGTGGCGGATGCCAAAACCTCAGAGCTCCTGGCGATTTCTTCATAGGATTTCGCCTTAATGATTCTCGCTTCCATATTGGGCTGAAGCTCGTGAATCAGCTTATCCATTGCCGGTGCATAAGAATCATAAATGTAGATTTCCTTTAACTGCGGTAAAACCTTGCCGATATTCGCTACATGCTGCCGCCCCTGTACACCGCAGCCGATCATCCCGAAGGTATGGGCACTTTTCGGCGCCAGATGTGCAGCAGCAACATAACTGACTGCCGGTGTCCTCATTTCTGTTACATAAATGCAGTCCATGATGCAAAGCGGGCAGCCGGACTCATGATCGTTGAATATGATTAAGCCGTTCGCCTGGCTATAGCCGAAACGTTCCCTGTTCTGTGGATAGCATGAGCCCCATTTGATGCCGCATGCAAATTCCTCCGGGATATATGCGGGCATTGCATGAAAGAAAGTGTCCTTCAGCGGGTGTATTCCAATTTTCGCGGGCATTTCCGCCTTTTTCGTGCTATATGCAATCAAAGCCTTTTCCGTACTTTTCAGAATCTCGTCATGTGTGATCGGGATCTGCCTGCACTCTTCCTGTGTCAAGTACAGAACCTCCCTGCTGATTTCCAGGTATCCGGATATCCAGGACCTGTATTCCAAGCTATTCATTGACTTCCCCTCCTGAGCGACGTGTTTTCTTAAACTAAAAAGCTTTATTTCAATGAAGAGGCCGGAAATGAAACCTTTTTTCCAATCGGTTTGATTTCATTTCCAGCCGGTATGACTTTTATCCAATTCAGATATCCCGCCAAAGTCAGTCCTTTGATATTTCGGTATCAAAATACCGGAATGACAGCGCCTTTGTATTTTTCGTTGATGAAATCCTTTACTTCAGGTGAGGTAATTACTTCATCGAGTATTTTGATTTCTTCTCTGTTTTCATCTCCAGTTCGTACCGTTATTACATTGGCAAAGGTTTTTGCAGCCAGAGAGTCCTTGTCTTCCGCCTTCAGGGCATCTGTAGCGGCATTCAGACCCGCTTCAATTGCATAATTTCCATTGATGACCGCAAAATTCACATCCGGCAGTGACCTGGAAATCTGAGCAGCTTCCAGTTCCTTGATCTTGATTTTCTTCGGATTTTCCGTGATATCATTGGCCGTAGCCTCCAGCCCCTTGTCTTCCTTAACCTTCAGTATTCCGGCCGACTGCAGCAGAAGGAGTGCTCTGGCTTCATTCGTGGTATCGTTCGGTACGGCAATGGTGTCTCCATTCTTCAATTCCTCCAGGGTCTTCGTTTTACCGGGGTAAAGCCCAAGGGGTTCAAAATGGACTGGAACGGTAGCGCTCAGCTGGGTGTTGTTCTTTTTGTTGAAGTCGTCCAGATAGGGAACATGCTGGAAATAATTTGCATCCAATTCTTTGTTCTGCAGAGCAAGATTGGGTTGTACGTAATCAGTAAATTCAACAATCTGCAGATCAATACCCTTTTCCTTCAGCAATGGAGCAATGAACTTGAGGATTTCACCGTGAGGGGTTGGTACTGCACCGACTTTCAAAACCTTCAGTTCTTTCTGTTCCGGCTGGGTGGAAGCCTCTGTGGAAGCTGACGGTGCAGCGGAGGAGCTTCCTTCCGTAACTGCTTGAGTTGCTGCTTCTGTGTTTGCTGCGCCGGCTTCCGCTGTCTTTGAACCGCATGCGGTTAAACCAATCATTAATAACAGGCTGACTACCAGGGAAATGGCTGTGAATTTTCTACTTTTCATACTTATGACCTCCTTAAAATTTTTAATTTATTTATTTTTCTTGTCAATTTTACGTGACAAAAAACTTCCCGTACTTTGAACCACCTGGACAATGAGAACCAGGAGTAATATCGTCAGGATCATCAAATCCTTCTGATACCGGTAGTACCCATACCGTATGGCAATGTCCCCAAGCCCGCCCCCACCGACAGCTCCTGCCATTGCGGAATATCCAATCAGTGTGATGGTTGTAATGGAAAGACCCAGGATCAGAGACGGCATCGTCTCCGGGATCATGACCTTCCGGATGATTTCCCATGGTGAAAGGATACCGGTTTCACATGCAACCATCAACAATATGATGCCGATAATCAAAAACACACCTATCCAT
>JAEZMC010000130.1 GCA_023435805.1 Bacillota bacterium
CCTTGTATCCGTCGTAGACTCTTTTATGAAACTCCATTTTTTCATTCTCGATCCGGTCGCTTTCCGTAGCAGCCATTCTTCTTTTAAAGCCGATTTCCGGGTCAAGATCAAAAAAGAAGGTAATATCGGGCATCATCCCGTTTATTGCAATACCGGTGATTGTCTCGAGCAATTTATAGCTGCTGCCACGCCCAAAACCCTGGTATGCATAGAAGGAATCCACATAGCGGTCGCATATGACCGTAATGCACTGCTCAATGGACGGTCTGATCACCTGTTCCACCAGCTGAGCTCTGGATGCGGAGTACAGCAGAAGCTCCGCGGTGGTGGACATCTCCGTGTACTCAGGCTCCAGGATAATGGAGCGGATGTTCTCGCTGATCCTGGTTCCGCCCGGTTCCCTTGTTATTAGCACCTTGCAGCCTAGCGAGTCCAAATAGGACTGCATATTCGTCATCTGCGTCGCCTTTCCGCTGCCGTCGATACCCTCGACTGTTATAAATAGCCCTCGCTTCATATATACCCGCCTTGTACCAGTTTCAAAATGGGACATTTAAGCCCTCGCTGCCGCCTGAGCCACCTCTGCGGAAACTCCGCAGCTTCTGCCCTCAATACGATTATATCACAACTACACACCCATTTTCATCGATTCCATGAATAATACCACCGGCATACAGGATTTCCCTTAAGAAAACCACCATTTCACCTGTGAATACTTCCCCGGGACATACCAGCGCAATACCGGGCGGATACGGGGAAATGATTTCCCTGCTGATTTTGCCGGCAGCCTCTTCGAGGGGGATCCTTCGGGGAGCTGCATTCAGTATGCCAGCCGGCTCCATGGTGCGTTCCGGAAGCTTCAGTCCGGTAAATACCGGTATATTCACCGCCTTTTTCGGAATAACAGTGCGGGACATGTCCAAAAGTGCGGAAAACAGTCTTTCAATCCGGTCGGCATTATCCGCCACAGTGCCAATACATACAATATTGTCCGTATCCGACATTTCCACCTGTATCCCAAACTTCTCCCTTAGCAGCTTTTCCGCATCATAGCCGGACAGCCCGAGCTCCCGTGTACGGAATGTCAACCGTGTCGCATCGTGCTCGAAGCCGGGCAGCTCCGGTTGGCTCAGAAGCTTGATGCCAGTTAATGATAAGCGTTCTGTACACACCGCAATGGTATCCAATAGACTGTGCAGCAGACTTTCTCCGCATTTTTGCATGATTTCCCTCGCTATATCGAGATACGCCATCAGAATATAGGATGGACTCGTTGTCTGATAGATATCAAGAAAATAACGCAGCCTTTCCAGGTCAACACGTTCGGAGCCGACATGCAGATAAGCCCCCTGCGTAAGGGCCGGAAGAGTCTTGTGGGCACTTTGTATGCAGATGTCCGCACCTGCCTGAAGAGCACTCACAGGAAGCCTGGGGCTGAAAACAAGATGAGACCCGTGCGCTTCGTCCACTGCGAGCAGCTTATCATGCGCGTGTACCACCTCTGCAATGGCCCTGACGTCGCTGCAGACACCGTAATAATTCGGCCTGGTTATCAGGACACCTGCCGCATCAGGCGCCTCCCGAAGGGTCTTTTCGACTGTCTGGACGGTAATTCCCGTATGGATTCCAAATTCCACCGAATATTCAGGCAGCATATAGACCGGTTCTGCTCCGGCTATCAGCATGCCATGGATGACAGCTCTGTGGCAGTCCCTCCCGACTATCAGGCGCTGCCCGGGCCTGCACATTGCTGCTATGGCCGCATGCAGACCTACCGTACTGCCATTGACAAGAAAAAAGCTCTTCCATGCGCCGAAAGCTCCGGCCGCGAGTTCCTGCGCCTCCTTTATCGCGCCTGTCGGCGCGTGCAGGTTATCGGTACCCGGTATCTCAGTCAGGTCAAGCTTTTCCAATTCTCCGACAAATTCACGCGGTATACCCGCACCCAGCTTATGCCCGGGCATGTGAAACGGAAGAGGGCTTGCATCCGTATAGGCTTTTATGGCGCTGTAAATCGGTGTATTCCAGAAGCTTATGGCAATTCTCCCTTCTCTGCCGCATGTCGTTCAGGAAAATTTATGTTTATGGGATCCCAGCGGTCCGGTTACCGCTCCTGGATGTCATTTTTATTCTTTTCATATATGATTCTCAGCCCTTCCAGCGTAAGGTGCCCGTTTATTTCGTCGATGGTTTCCGCCTCTGAGGCAATAAAACGCGCAAGACCTCCCGTTGCAACGACTCTGATATTGTCTTCCTTCATCTCCATCTTGATTCTGCGGACTAGATGGTTCACCTGACCTACATACCCATGAAAGATGCCCGACTGCATGCCGACTGCCGTATTGCGGCCTATGACCGCTTCATGCTTCGTCAGATCGATCCTCGGCAGCTTTGCGGTTCTCTGATACAACGCCTCCGCCGATATTTTGATCCCCGGGCAGATCGCACCTCCAAGGAATTCACCCTTGGACGAAACTGCGTTAAAGGTGGTGGCTGTGCCAAAATCCACAATAATGACTGGCCCGCCGTATATTTCGTATGCCGCAACAGCATTGACAATACGGTCGGCCCCCAGCTCACGGGGGTTCTCATATTTGATATTGATGCCGGTTTTGATGCCGGGCCCGATCAAAATCGGATCCCTTTTGATATATTTTTTAATTGCATGCTCAAATGAATACATGATCGGCGGCACGACCGATGCGATGATAACCGCTTCCACTCCTGTCACATCAAGCTTTTCATTATTGAAAAAGCTCATAAAGAACATGCCGAATTCATCCGACGTCCATTCCCCGTTTGTTGCAAGTTTCCAATGAGCAATCAGTTTCTTCTCTTTATAAACGCCGATCCGAATGTTGGTATTTCCCACATTTATTGCAAGTAACACTTCATAACCTCCATACCGGGCTTGAAGGGTCTAATAATGCACTACAAAAGCTTCCTTTTACAATTTGAGGCTTCTGATCTCTTTTATTTCAAGCTCGATTTCCTTTTCCAATCTGATGATGTCTTCCTTTATATCGTCAATGGTTTCCTCAGCCCTATTCCGCAAATAGCCGCCGTACCTGCCGGAAGATGCGCCCGTATGCTGCCTTGGCTGATTCTCCCTGTCGTTATCCCTGTTTCTGTCTCTATAGTAGCCCCTGTTTTGCCCGTTTTCCCTGGTATGACCGTCATGACGGTCGGATTGGTTCCGCACCTGGTTGTTGTTCCGGGTCTGAGGCTGATGTTGATTTTGATTGGAATTCTGTCCTTCCCTATGGGCCGTGCCCTGCGATGCAGCTGTTTGCCCACCCCCCTGGGTGTGGGTTTGGGTTTGTCCCCTCTGGTTCTGGTTATTTCCCGATATATTACCCGAATTCTGTCCATGATTGTTGCCGTGGTTCTGGTTGTAGTGGTTCGGCCGGTTTCGTGTGCGTTGCTCCGGTTTTTGCTGTTCGTTTCTTTGCTGGCCCCCCTGAGCTCTCCCTGCGCTTTGTCCGCCTCCAGCCTGGTTTTCTTCCTGCTTTTTGTCCATTCTATTACCTCCGATAATTTGAAGCCAAGGTTTATTTATTAGGTTTGAACAGTTTATTTTCTATTTTATTTTAAATGTATCAACAAGTCAACCCTAGCAGCCTTGCGGCATTTCCGCCTAGTACGGCCTCCATTTCCCCGGGGGGAAGCGGCATGGCCGCAAGCCGTTTCACCTCTTCCGCCTGATCGGCCCATGGCGAATCGGTAGCGAACAGAAGCCTGTCATAGCCGTGCTTTGCAGCAATTCTGAGGAACTGCTCCCTTCCGAGCATGTGGAGACTGTAGGAGGTGTCGAAATACAGCTGTTCTCCTGCAAGATATTTTTCCACATCATTCCAGCTGTCATAGCCTCCCATATGCGCGGCCACGATTTTAGCGCCGGAAAATTTGCGTACAACATTCCTCATTCTGTCCGGCAGACAGTGATAAGGCGGCGCAAGGCCTATGTCTCCACCCGCATGGAAGAGCATGATCAGGCCAAGCTCAGCCGCTTTCTCGTAAATGTGAAACATTTTCGGATCGTCCACATAAAAGCTCTGATACTCCGGATGGAACTTTATGCCCTTAATTCCGGCCTTATGCAGCATTTGCAGCTCATTTTCCCATTCGCTGCAATCCGGGTGAATGCTGCCGAAAGGAATGATCCGGTCACTTTGTATACCGACCGCCCAGCGGTTGATTTTAAATGTCTGCTGTGGCTTCGTAGCAATGCTGAGCAAGACTGAATGATCCACTCCCGATGTTTCCATCGAGGCTTCAATCCCCCGGACCGTACCGTTTACCCGAGGCGTAACGCAGGATGACTCAGATAATGCCGATATGGCTCTTTCTGCGATATCATCAGGAAAACAGTGCACATGAAAATCTATAATCAATTGACTACACATAACCGTAAATACCCCTCACC
>JAEZMC010000198.1 GCA_023435805.1 Bacillota bacterium
GATCAGTACCGTAGCGTCACCGATTTCCTTTTTTAGTGCAGCCCTTAATTTTGCGTCTGTTTTAAAATCAAGTGCTGAAAAGCTGTCGTCAAATATATATATTTCCGGCCTCCGAACCAGAGCCCTGGCAATGGAAAGCCTCTGCTTCTGTCCGCCAGATACGTTGGTGCCGCCCTGGGCCAATAGGTGGTCATAGCCTGCCTCTGCTTCGCTGATGAAGTCAAGCGCCTGTGCAATCTCCGCAGCACGTTCCACCTCCGCTTTGGAGGCATCACCTTTGCCATATTGTATGTTCTCTGTGATACTCCCCGAAAATAGCACGGCCTTTTGTGGAACATAACCGATCTTTTCCCTCAGGCTTTTTTGTGTCATTTCCCGCACATCGATACCATTGACCAATACACTGCCTTTTACTACGTCATAGAAGCGCGGTATCAGGTTTACCAGCGTGGATTTGCCGGCGCCAGTACTGCCAATGATCGCTGTAATTTCCCCGGGCTTCGCGCTGAAGGAAATGTTTTTCAAAGCCGGTTGTTCCGCACCGTGATAGCTGAAGGTCACATCCCTGAACTCCACATATCCCCTTAGGGAATCGGCCGTCTTCGCATTTTGCGGGTCAACAATTTCAGGCTCCGTCTCCAGCACTTCATTGATCCTCACAGCAGCAGCCTGAGCACGGGGCACCATGATGAACATCATCGCAACCATGATCATGGAAAACATGATCTGCATGGCATATTGTATGAACGCAAAAAGCGCACCGATATCCATGCTGCCTTTATCAATAAATTTCATGCCGAACCACAGGATAGCTATGGATGTGAAATTCATAATCAGCATAATGGAAGGCATCATGAATGCCATGATCCGGTTGACCTTGATATAGTTATCCGTCAGATCCATGTTTGCCTCTTCAAAACGCTGCTTCTCATGGTCCATGCGATTAAAGGCCCGTATAACCCGGATGCCGGTCAATTTTTCCCGGAGCACCAGATTGATCCTGTCAATCTTGACCTGCATCAGCCTGAATAGCGGGATGGCTTTCTTCGCTATCAGTATGATCACCCCTGCAAGGACCGGTATAGCAACAACCAGTACCAGCGTAAGGGGTCTGTCCTTTTGCATAGCCATAATGATGCCACCGACTGCCATAATAGGTGCTCCGATCATCATACGCATGATCATGATCGTTACCATCTGCAGTTGGGTAATGTCATTTGTTGTCCTGGTGATCAGTGTGGCTGTTCCAATTTTATCGAATTCATGGAGTGAAAAGCTTTCAACACGCCTGAACACCTTGTTTCTTATAATCCTGCCGAAACCGACAGCCGCTTTTGAAGAAAGCAGGCTCGCAACTACTGAAAAAAGAACGCCTCCGGCGGCGATCAACAGCATAAGTCCGCCTGTTTTCAGAATGTAGTCGCTGTCTCCATTCATAACGCCATTATTGATAATATCCGACATCAGCGTTGGCAGATACAGATCCGCCATGGTCTGAAAAAAAATCAGCACCAGAACTGCTGCGATCGGTAAGGTATAGGGTTTTAAAAACCTGTATAATTTAAACATGCATGTATCATCTCCTGTCTGTTTCCATCAAAAGCCTTTTAAGCACACTCAAACCTTCAATAACTTTCTCATAATCCTCCTGCGTCCCTCTCTCATCTATAATTCTTTCAACGATTCTTTCAACCTTAGTATGCATCTGCATCGTATGCCCATCCAACCTGGATGTCAGTTTTATGAATACAACTCTTTTATCTTCCTCGCTCCGAAGCCTTTCCACCATCCCCTGCCTTTCCAGTCTGTCAACAATACCGGATACTGTACTGTTGTTCAGTCCCATCATCCGGCTGATTTCACTCACCTTCATCTGTCCATGCCTGCCAAGCATGCCGATCATCATGCCCTGTGTCGGTGTAATTCCAGGCATACCCGCACTTTCAAATTCTTTACTCGTGTTGTGCTTTATAAGAAATACGATCTCTTTTACCAATCTTGATACTTCAAGGCCACGTTTATAGGCATCCATCATTACTCCTCCCGCTCAGGCATATTATTTCGGACACGAATATTTTGTCCACGAATATTTCGTATGCAAAATATTTGCGCATGAGGTATATTTTACTCCATTTTTATCCAGCGTGTCAAGACAAATTAACACAGCCCATCGGCAGGTCTTGTACAATCATTCAATACCTGGCAGGAAGCCCGGCGGTGCTCTGCCAGAGCGAGGGATGGGGCTTCTGCATGCAAAAAGCCCCGGCACATTTCGTACCGGAGCGTTTGAATGTATGAATCCATTTATTGTGTTTTTATTCCATAAAGGTAATATAACCCGGCCTTACTTTTACGGTCAGCAAGGCCTGTTTCAGTCTAGATTTTAAACCTGGACACCATATTGTTCAGTAGTTCTGCACTCAGTCTTACGTTATTTGATTCGCTCTTCACCTCGCCAGCCATCTCCGAAATCCTGGCAACCTTTTCGGCCATGTCGCTGATCCCTGCGGCACTTTCATCAGCAGCCTTTGAAATACCGTTGATGGAATCGGTAACACTTTTCATGGAAGCCAGCAGTTCCTCCGAGGTAGCACTCAGATCCGAAACCATATCCTCAATAAATGCGGCATCCTTGTCGTAATTCTCTCCGGCTTCTACCAGCTTCCT
This sequence comes from Bacillota bacterium, assembly GCA_023435805.1. Lineage (GTDB taxonomy): Bacteria > Bacillota > Clostridia > Acetivibrionales > DTU013 > JAEZMC01. The sequence continues at coordinate 2,668 of JAEZMC010000198.1, forward strand.
GTAGCCATCCACCACATGCATGTCGACAAACTCCATTGTTTCACCGGAGGTCTCCGAAAGTGTCTTTACTGCTTCAAATACAATCCTGATCGTATGATGAATTTCATTAACGGCCGCCTTGGATTCCTCCGCCAGTTTTCTTATTTCTTCGGCGACCACCGAGAAGCCTTTACCCGCTTCGCCCGCCCTTGCCGCTTCTATTGCCGCATTCAGGGCAAGCAGATTGGTCTGGGAGGAAATTTGCAGGATGGAATCCGACAAAGCTTGTATTCGCTGAACTTCTTTGGATTTTTCTATAGCCATTCCCATTCTGGTATCGATGCCCTGGCGTATACTGAAAGCTTCCTCCTGGGACTTCATGGCACTATCCTTGAGTTCATTGGCATTCCTGCTGATTTCATTGGCGGAAAGTGCCCCTTCCTGTGCTTTGCCTGCGATACTTTCAATTGCGCTCTCAATTTCCGTCGTCGTAGCGCTCATTTCCTCAGTCGAGGCTGCAGTTTCCTCAAAGCCTGCCGAAAGCTGCTGTATGGTAGCGGAAGTATATGTGATATTCTCACTCAGTTCTGTCACATTCCGGTTGGATGAATTTGCGGATTCATTGAGCTTTTTCGTTTCGGCGATTACCGCTTTGATGATGTCCTGGACGGAAGTTTGCATGGTGTTGACAGCACGGGAAATATCTCCAAGCTCGTCTCTTGCCTTTAAGAGCTTTTCATCGACCGGTATGCTGAAGTCACCGGTGGCAATAATGCCCAGATGCTTTGTAAGCCTGTCCAGCGGCTTTCTGATGGCTCTGATGATCAATATGGTCAAAATAATACCAATCAGCACCGCAGCACTCAGGTTTATAACAAACAGCATTCTCGAAGAGGTACTTTGCCTGTCATTCTCAACCTTTAGCTGGTTGGCCTTCTCTTCCCTGTATTCCGACAGGTCCTGCATACCCTTTATATAGGCATTCATGATATCGGTATCGGCTTCCAGCGCGCTAAAAGCTTCCTGTTGCCTGCCTTCCGAGACAAGCTTGATGATCTGTGTCCTCGTTTCACGGAATGCCTTCAGGTTACTTTCCACCATTGCCAGCGTATCCTTTTCATAATCATCCATATCACCAATTTCTTTTAACAGCACAAGCTGGTCATTGAACGCTTTAGCAACACTCTCAATTTCCTTGATATAATATTGGCTCCGGTCAGAATCGCCTGTAAAGCGAATCAAATTCAACAGATTGGCTTCATTTTCCCTGGTCTGAGATTTCATATCATTGAGATACTCAATCCCCAGCAAATGGTGCTCGAACATTTTATTAAGGTCTTTTATTACCGAGGAATACAAAGAGAAACCATAGATACCAACCGCTAAAGTAAACACCAATAATATTCCGGACAGCATCAGCAGCTTTGTACGAATTTTTAATCTTGAGGTCATAAGCGTGTCTCTCCCTATGTATAATTTAGGTGAAATAAAATCGTTGCATTTGATATGGTCATATATACCACGGCGATTTTTAATCAAAACAAGCAACCAAAAAATTAATGTCGAATAATGTAGAATAGATCGACAAATGATACTCGGAATAATATATATGAAATACTCGAGAGCTAGCCTTTTACATAGCATACAGCCTTTTCCGCCGCAATGTCGGATAAAAGCGTCAGCCCGAGCCCGGCGGTATCATAAACCTTTATGATCTGATCCATATTGCCCGCTTCGGGCAGAATATCCGTCAGCATATTTCGATGCTGCTGCAGCAGCTCCGGCCTGTAAACGGTCCCTGCGCTTTTCGGGAATATTGCCGCATAAAAGATATCCGCTTCAACAAGGTCCTGAAAGAAGTGGCTGCCGAAGGACAAATCCGGCACAAAGCCACCGCGCTCGAACGCGACCTCGCAAAGCACCCGTATATTACTGATTTCTGCAAAGCTGACAGGCACGCCGAGCTCGGGGGTCGTCGTACCCCATCTGCCCGGGCCTACAAGCATCAGCCCTTTGCTGTCTTTACGCAATGCTGCATTTAATTTTCCGATTGTCCGGGCCGTCTTGTATTTTGTACTTGTATCTGAATCCGCATAGGCCTCCGGATCGATAAAGAGAACGGTATCCACCGGTTGATATATGTTGCCGCCCATCATTCCCTCCAGTACGGAGAAGAAAATATCCTTCTCCTCCACATCGGGAACAGCCACTTTCCGGCCCAGGCCTTTCACCTGCAGCGGTCTGCATTGGAGAAGGTTGATGACAAAGTCACGCTCGCGCGAAAAATTGACCGTGAACTCCACATCCACCGGATATCCGTAACTTTTCTGAATCTCCCCCAGCATATTCCGGAGGCACTTAACAAATTCGTCCTCGTTTAACAGATTGGAACACGTAGACAGCAGATAGTCCCTGTATATTCCGCGCTCAGCCATCAAAGCCTCCGCTTCGCGGTCATGCTCCAGCATCAGCTCCTTCAAATGCTCCGGGAGCAATCCGGCCAATTCGTTGATGGAAATTGTTCGAAGGCTCTTTTTGTCCAGGTCCAGCACATCGGCATATTGCTGCGAAAACCTCCTGTTATCTCCCTTTCCGGCCAGCAGCCTCAGCTGTGGCTTGTCAAGCGAAGCGACCCTCGGGTAATCCCCTTCCGTACGGTCTACCGCCCTGGTTCCAAGGCCCAGAACCACTCTGACCA
>JAEZMC010000202.1 GCA_023435805.1 Bacillota bacterium
AAGTAACGGGGATCTGGCCCTGTTTGCTGTACTGAATATTGCCGGGGAGCTTGTGGACGAACACGATTTGGGGATCGCTTTTATCCAAAACGGTGATATTGTTGTGATAAGCTTAAGCGATGAGGAAGAAAGCGAAGCGGTCATTTCCAGTACGCTCAATGTTCTGGAGGAGATTCGTTACAGTGTGGAAAAGTATCTGAAACTGACTGTTACGGTGGGAATAGGTACTTTCAGCAACTCCGTCACCGGCATCAGCAATTCATACAAGGATGCAGGTCTTGCCCTGGTTTACAAACTACTCCTGGGAAACAACAGGATCATTTTTATTAATGACCTGGAAACCCGCAGTGCCCAGACAACAGTCTTCGATGAACTAAGGGAACAGACACTGGCATGTTGTATCAAGGTGGGTACTGTTCCAAAGGTCACGAGGCTCATAGATATGGTATTTAATGAACTTGCAGATGCCGGGGCGTCCTTCATGGAGTGTCAGGTATATCTTTTGGAAATCATCACGGCGGTCATGAAAATTGCAAAGGATGCCAATATTGATATTAACAGTATTATTGATGACAATTTCAACCTTTTTCCGGTGATATGCCGCTTCAACAATCTGCAGGAAGCGAGGAACTGGACGCTGGGCATTTGCACTAAGGTAATGGACATCATCTCAAGCAACAGACAGGATAACTGCAGACAGATTGTTGAAAAGGCCAAGGAATACACCAGGAACCAATTCCATGAGAGCGATCTTACGATTAACAAGGTTTGCGGATATCTTCATATAAGCCCTGGCTACTTCAGCACCATCTTTAAAAAAGAGACAAAAACGACCTATCTGTCCTATCTTGTCCAGCTGCGTATGGATACCGCAAGGGAGCTTCTGCGGATGACAGACCTGAAGGCTTTTGAAATTGCTGAAAGGGTCGGCTTTTCCGATGCGAATTATTTCAGTAACAGCTTTAAAAAATATACGGGAATTTCTCCTTCAGAATTTAGAAACAGAAAGTAAGTTGAGGTCAAGTTGTTGAGAAAGACGCATTTTTTTGAAATCCTTAATAAACCATTCAAAATGCTGTTTGACTCACTTAAGGTAAGAAGCATTCAGTTTTTTATCTCATCTTCCATTATGCTCATAACTCTCACAGCGATGCTTTTCGTTGGGCTCATGCTGTACAGCAAGTTCAACAAAACGGCGGAGCAGAACGCAATCATCAGTACGAGGCAGGTTATAGACCAGGTCAATCTGAATCTTGACTATTATCTTCGCAGTATGATGGAAATATCGGATTCCCTGAACAATCTGATCGACTACAAGAAGGATATCGACGAGAACAGGCTGATCGCACAGATGAATGTGATTCTCGACACCAGGAAGGATATCGTGTCCCTCAGCATCTTTTCCAGGGATGGCAGGGTTGTGGTCGGCTCGCCATCCTTCAAGATGAAGGAGGTGAACATCACGATTCAGGACTGGTTCAGCGAACCGGTGAATGAGCCGGCTAACCTGTATTTTTCCTCCCCCCATGTACAGAATATTTTTGAGAGCCAGCACAATTGGGTGGTTTCTCTCAGCAGAGAGGTCACCTTTTACAGGGATAACAAAAAGGAGCAGGGTGTACTGCTCGTCGACATGAATTTCAGTTCTCTCGACCAGCTTTGCCAGCAAGCCCGGCTGGGTAAAAAGGGATACATCTATCTTGTGGACCCCAGCGGAAACATCGTCTACCACCCGCAGCAGCAGCTGATCAATGCCGGCCTGAAATCGGAAAATGTAGAAGAGGTCATGAATCACATATCTGGGCTCTATTTTGACAAATTCAACGGTCAGAACCGTATGATCACAATTCAGACAGTCAATTTCTGCAGGTGGAGAATAGTAGGCATAGCCTATATGGATGAGATCGTCACAACAAGAAGGGAGATTGGTGTCTTTATACTTTGGACCTTTCTTTTCGGAACGGTGTTTGTCATTTTTATCTCCGCCTTTATTTCTGCGAAGATATCACAACCGATCAAGGCACTTGAAAAATCCATGAAAAAAGTGGAAGAGGGTATGCTGAACATTGACATCGACGTGAAAGGCGAGGCGGAGGTCGCAAAACTGGCAAGTGCATACAAAATGATGCTGACAAGAATCCGGTATCTGATGGACCAGATCGTGCTTGAACAGGAATCAAAGCGGAACGCCGAGTTTGAAGTTCTGCAAGCCCAGATCAATCCACATTTCCTTTACAATACGTTGAATTCCGTGATCCGTATGGTAGAGAGCGGGAAGAAGGAGGATGCAATCACAATGATCACCTCACTTGCCAAGCTGTTCCGCATAAGCATCAGCAGGGGCAGAAACATCATATCCATACAGGAAGAACTGGAACACGCAGGCCATTACCTGACCATTCAAAAAATCAGATATAAGAACAAATTTCAGTTCGAAATCCAAGCGCAGGAGGCAACTCTGCAATGCAAGACCGTCAAGCTGATCCTGCAGCCGATTATAGAAAATGCAATTTATCATGGAATCGAACATATGGTAGATGATGGCTATATCAGAGTAACGTCTGAGGTGTCAAACGGAAAGCTCCTTCTTCAGGTGTCGGACAACGGCGCGGGAATGCGGCCGGAGCTGCTTGAAAACATCCGGTCTTACAGGATGGAAAGCAAAGATGGATGGGGAGTCGGGGTAAAAAACGTACACGACAGGATACAGCTGTATTACGGTAAGGAGTATGGCCTGGAATTCATCAGCGAGGTCGACGAGGGCACAAAGGTAAAGATATGGCTGCCATATGAGGGCGAGGATATCGCCAGGGGGGAACGGAATGAAGAAGACAGCAAGCCTGCTTAACTCACTCCTTATTTTAATCGGTTTGTTCTGTATGGTTGGCTGCCAGAGGAATATCAATCTTGACGGCACCACAAAAAACATTGCTCTTATCGTCAGGATGAACAATGGATATCACTGGGGTTCGGTAAAGCTCGGCGCTGACGCAGCAGCGAAGGAATTCAATGTGAATGTGCGGTATACCGCTCCGGATGACGAAGAGGACGTGGAAGGACAGATCAGGCTGGTAAATTCGGAGCTAGATCAGAATGTGGATGCGCTGATACTTGCGGCAAGCGACTACAATGCATTGGTCGGTGTAACGAATAGAGCCTGCGAAATGCATATCCCGGTCATAATCATCGATTCGGAAGTCAATACGGATAAAATCAACTGCTATATCGCCACAGACAATTACAATGCCGGTATAAAAGCCGGGGACCAGCTTTTAAAGCTTCTGAGCGGGAATGAAGGAGAGAAAAAGGTTGGCATAATGAATTTTGTAAAAGGCACCAGAAATGCCGAGCAGCGCGAAGAGGGCTTGTTGAAAGCCATTTCCGGACACTCTGATATCAGAGTTGTATCAAAGGAATACTGCTCTTCCGATAAAAAACTGGCCTTTGAGCTAGCGCAGAAAATGATCCGGGAAAACAACGATTTAAAAGCCATTGCCGCATTAAATGACAT
>JAEZMC010000207.1 GCA_023435805.1 Bacillota bacterium
GGCCTGGCCTTTTGGCGGGCGGGCTGAAAAAATCCCCGGCCGGCGAAGTATATGGAGATGTCGGAGGCGGTGGCCCCATGGTGGATGTTTATACGGACAGGGGAAACATTTATCTTTATTAAGCCGGGTTCACCCCATTAAATACTTATCACACTCTTGTGCGGCAGCCCGGCCCTCATTGATGGCCCATACCACCAGGCTCTGTCCGCGCCGCATGTCACCGGCTGCAAACACGCCTTTCACATTGGTTGAAAAGTATCCGTATTCTGCTTTTACGTTGGAGCGGCTGTCCTGTTCGATTCCCAGCGATTTAAGGACAGTGTCTTCAGGGCCCAGGAAGCCCATTGCCAGCAGTACCAGCTGGGCGGGATGGACTTTTTCCGTTCCGGGTATCTCCCTGGGAACAAAACGTCCCGAGGCATCCTTCTGCCATTCAACGGAAATGGTATGAACCGCTTCCAGATTTCCGGAGCTGTCACCTGTAAATTTCTTTGCGGTAGTGCAATAGATGCGGGGGTCCCTACCGTACAGCGCAGCGGCTTCCTCCTGGCCGTAGTCCACCTTCAGGACCTTCGGCCATTGGGGCCACGGGTTGTCAGGCTGTCTTTCGGAGGGAGGCAGAGGCATGATTTCAAGCTGCTGCACACTTCTGCAGTTTTGCCGGATAGAGGTTCCTACACAATCGGTGCCTGTGTCGCCGCCGCCTATCACGATCACATCCTTGCCTTCGGCATTGATATACTTCCCGTTGGAGTGCTTGGAATCCAACAGGCTTTTTGTATTGGAATGAAGGAATTCCATTGCGAAGCTGACCCCATTGAGCTCTCTGCCTTCAATGGGCAGGTCTCTCGGCCTGGTCGCCCCGCAGCAAAGAACAACTGCATCATACTCCTCCAGAAGCTTTTCTGCCGGAATGTCTTTTCCTACCTCGGTATTTGTTTTGAATTCAATTCCCTCTTCGGACAGCAGGCTGACCCTTCGCTGAACGATGTTTTTATCCAGCTTCATATTCGGAATGCCGTACATCAGCAGTCCGCCGATGCGGTCATTCCGCTCGAAAACCGTAACCAGATGGCCTGCCTTGTTCAATTGAGCAGCACAGGCCAGCCCTGCAGGGCCTGAGCCGACTACGGCAACTTTTTTACCGGTCCTGACCTCCGGTGGCTCCGCAATAACCCAGCCTTCCTCAAAAGCCTTGTCGATGATGGCGCACTCATTATTCTTTATTGTAACGTACGGTTCGTTGATTCCTAAGGTACAGGAGCCTTCACATGGGGCAGGACAAACCCTTCCTGTAAATTCCGGGAAATTGTTGGTCAAATGCAGCCTTCTGATTGCCTCCTGCCATTTGCCCCGATAGATCAGGTCATTCCACTCCGGTATCAGATTGTTGATCGGGCATCCCGAGGCCATTCCGTTCAGCAGAATCCCTGAATGACAGAAGGGAATGCCGCAATCCATACAGCGCGATCCTTGTATCCGCTGCTTTTTCTCCGGCAGCTTCAGATGGAATTCCTTCCAGTCCTTTATGCGATCAAGCGGCTTCCGATCAGCCGGCAGTTCCTGTTGATATTCCATAAATCCTGTGGGCTTACCCATGGTGATTCCTCCTTATTATCAAAGTGAAACAGCTTCACGGCTGACAGCTTCAAAAGCCGCCAGAAGCGCTTCATCTCCACTTAATCCTGTTTCGTGCATTTGTCTGATCGCTGTCAGCATTTTTGCATAATCCTTCGGCATAACCTTTACAAAATGCGGTACCATGCCCGTCCAGCCGTCCAGGATCCGTCCTGCCAGCTTACTGCCTGTATATGAAAAATGCTTTTCAATCATTTCCCTGACCAGTGAAATTTCATCCTGATCCTCCAGTGTCAGTAAATCCACCATTTCCTTGTTGCACCTTTTACTGAAGGTATTCTTCTCATCCAGTACATATGCGACCCCGCCGGACATGCCGGCGGCGAAATTCCTGCCTGTTGCTCCAAGCACCACCACACGGCCGCCGGTCATATATTCACAGCCATGGTCCCCAACAGATTCGACAACAGCCGCAGCGCCGCTGTTGCGAACGGCGAATCGTTCACCGGCCATACCGCTGATATATGCCTCACCGCTTGTAGCACCGTACAGGCAAACATTGCCCGCAATAATATTTTCATCTGCCGCAAAGGTGGAGGATTTGGGAGGATATACGATGATTTTGCCCCCCGAGAGGCCTTTCCCCAGATAATCATTGGAATCGCCCTCGAGTGTCAGTGTGATGCCTTTTGGTATAAAAGCACCAAAGCTCTGCCCGGCTGAACCGTTAAATTTGAGGCTGATGGTATCTTCGGGGAGCCCCTGCCCGCCGAATTTAGCCGTTACCTCGCTTCCCAATATTGTGCCGACAACACGATTCGTATTCCTGACCGGCAGCTCCATGGCGACTTTTTCGCCTTTCTCCAGAGCCGGTCTGCATATTTCAAGCAAAACCTTCATATCAAGCGTGTCCTCAATCAGATGATCCTGTTTGATCTTACAGCATCTGGCTGCATTTTCGGGTAATTCCGGCTGGTACAGGATGGATGAAAGATCCAGGCCCCTTGATTTCCAATGAAGCTTTGCCTTGTTGGTTTCCAGCGCTTCACTGCGGCCGACCATCTCTTCAACCGTACGGAACCCTAGCTTTGCCATCCATTCACGCATTTCCTGAGCGATAAACCGCATGAAATTTACTACATACTGGGGATCACCGCTGAATTTCCTGCGGAGCTCCGGATTCTGGGTAGCAACGCCGACAGGGCAGGTGTCCAGATTACAAACCCGCATCATGACGCAGCCGAGTGTAACCAGCGGAGCCGTAGCAAAACCGAATTCCTCAGCCCCCAGAAGTGCCGCAACTACCACGTCGCGGCCTGTCATCAGCTTTCCGTCTGTTTCAACGACAACGCGGCTGCGAAGGTCATTCAACAGCAGTGTCTGCTGTGTTTCGGCCAGACCAAGCTCCCAGGGCAGGCCTGCATGCCGGATGCTGCTTCTGGGAGAAGCACCAGTTCCGCCGTCATAGCCGCTGATCAGTACAACATCAGCGCGTCCTTTGGCCACGCCTGCTGCAACAGTGCCCACGCCGACCTCCGATACCAGCTTGACACTGATCCTTGCATGCCTGTTGGCATTCTTCAGGTCATGGATCAATTCTGCCAGATCCTCAATGGAATATATATCGTGGTGCGGAGGCGGTGAAATAAGTCCCACACCGGGTGTGGAATGGCGCGTCCGGGCCACCCACGGATAGATTTTCTGTCCCGGCAGCTGGCCGCCTTCACCCGGTTTTGCACCCTGGGCAATTTTTATCTGAAGCTCCTGTGCGTTAACGAGATACTGGCTGGTCACACCGAACCTGCCCGAGGCCACCTGCTTGATGGCGCTGCAGCGGGAATCACCGTTTCCGTCGGGAATGAAGCGTGACGGGTCCTCACCGCCTTCGCCGGTATTGCTTTTGCCGCCGAGCCGGTTCATTGCAATGGCAAGAGCCTCATGGGCCTCCTTGCTGATGGAACCGTAGGACATGGCGCCCGTTTTAAACCGTTTGCAGATGGACTCTACCGATTCAACCTCATCAATGGGTACGGGCGTGCGGTCATATCTGAATTCCAGAAGGCCCCGGATGGTACACAGCCTCTGGGTTTGCTCGTCAAGCAGCCTGGAGTATTCGCCGAATACTTTGTAATTGTTGGTACGGCAGGCATATTGCAGCTTATGGATGGTTTCGGGATTGTAAAGATGGTATTCGCCATCCGTCCGCCATTGATACTGTCCGCCTGTCTCCAGTTCTTCGTCCGCATCGGAGCGCGGATCAAATGCCTTGGAGTGACGGATCAGTGTTTCGCCTGCGATCACATCAAGGCCGATACCGCCGATGCGGGATGCTGTTTTTGTAAAATAACGGTCGATGACGTCACGGTTGATTCCGACGGCCTCGAATATCTGGGCGCCCTGGTAGCTTTGAATAGTGGATATGCCCATTTTGGAAAGGGTTTTTACCACTCCCTTTACCGCCGCCTTGATGTATTTTTTTGTACAGCTCTTTTCATAGGATTCCTTTAGCATCCCCTGATAGATCATATCATCAAGGGTCTCAAAAATCAGATAGGGATTGACTGCGGAAACGCCATATCCGATGAGGAGGGCAAAATGATGCACTTCACGGGGTTCACCCGATTCCAGGACAAGACTGACTCTGGTTCGTGAGCCCTCGCGAATCAGATGGTGGTGTAGCCCCGACACGGCAAGCAGTGCTGGAATCGGAGCCAACTCGCGGGTCATGCCTCTGTCGGAAAGGATCAGTATGTTGACACCTTCGGATATTTTCCTTGAGGCTTCAGCGAACAAATTGTCAAGAGCCTGCTTCAACCCTGCTTCTCCGTCCGCGGCCTGAAACAGGACGGGCAGTGTGCAGGACTTAAAACCGGGTATATTAATATGCCGTAGTTTTGCCAGAGCTTCGTTGGTAAGCAGAGGATGCTTCAGCTTGATCTGCCGGCAGCTCTCCGGAACCGGATTGATCAGATCCCCTTCCGTACCCATGTATGTTTCGGTTGCCGTAATGATTTCCTCCCTCAAGGCATCGATCGGAGGATTGGTAACCTGTGCGAACAGCTGCTTGAAGTAATTGTAAAGCAGCTGCGGCTTGTCTGAAAGCACGGCGAGAGGAGTGTCCGTACCCATCGCGCCTACTGCCTCCAAGCCGTCGGCTGCCATAGGTGCGATAACCTTGCGGAGCTCTTCATACGTGTAACCGAAGGCTCTCTGACGCTGCAGCAGTGAACTGCCGATTGAGGAGCTGTTTGCGGACCAATCCGCTTTGCCGGCATAATGCAAATTGCCGGAAACAGCCGGAAGCTCCTCCAGCCTTGTGAGATAGCTGTCAAGCCACTGTCGGTAAGGGTGCTCGGCCGCTATTTTATGCTTGAGCTCATGATCGTTGATAATGCGCCCTTCAACTGTATCAATCAGCAGCATTCTACCGGGCTTCAGACGTTCCTTGCTTTGAATGCGTTCAGGCTCAATGTCCAGTACACCGACTTCCGAAGAGAGGATAACCAGACCGTCTGTGGTAACATAATACCTGGCCGGTCTGAGCC
>JAEZMC010000327.1 GCA_023435805.1 Bacillota bacterium
ATGCATCATGCTCCGTTTACTTTTAACTTTTGTCATCTATGTACCCGCTGTCATTCATGTACCCGTCAAAGTATTTTTCTGCAGTGACCGTATATAGCTCGCTCTGCTCGGTATTTTCCATCATATAGGGGGATATTTTGCATACACTGACCCGTATGCGATACAGTTTATTTTCCGTGGAAGGAGCAGAACCTTCAACAGACGGCACAACTTCCACATCGGCGCAAAAATCCGCCTTTTGCTGCAGCTTCCTATCCTGGCCGTCAACGATGTTCCAATTTTAGTCGTAATAGATTCTAACATTATTTCGCCCGGTGCATCCGTTCTGGCCGCGCTGTCCAGCAGAGGGCTATCGGCCAGAGCCTCAGGGGTTTCACATGCCTTGAAGGCAGCCACCACCTTCTTTGTGACATATACGCTCCGGTCCAAATCATGGGCTTTGCGTTCCAGATTATTCGCAGTGACAAAAAGCTGCAGCAAAACGACGCTGATAATTGATAGAAACGCGACGGATATGACCATCTCAACCAGTGTAAAGCCATTTGCCTCTTTCGTTTTCAGCCTTCCGGATATCAATTGTCATACCCCCCAATTCAACGTCCGGTTATTATTCCGGTTTTTACGGCGATGTCGGTATCCAGCTCCAGCCGGCCTTTTTTGGAAGAACTCCAGACAGTAATGTGCAGAAGCTTTTCATCTTCGCCGTATACAGCCTGAAAGCCCTCTAGTACAGCAATCTCGTAGCTTAAGTCGTCCGTTGGCTCGCCGCCCTTATCCACCAATACTTCCCGAAGTCTGCCTTCGCTGAAATAAATCCATGTTTCGTAGTCCGCTCCTCCCAGCACCTCTTCAATAACCAGAGCTGGACCGTCACCGGCAGGATTGCTTTCCAGACGGAGGACGCCGGCGGAATCGTACTGCTTTATTTTTGTGTCAATATAGGATAATGCGATTCTCAGTTCCGAATCGGCATTCTTTTTTTCCATAATCCCTTCATATGCCGAACTGCCTGCAACTACCAGCGAAAGAGTCGCCGCGCCGAATAGGGTCAGCAGGGCAATTACAAGCGCCAGCTCTACCAATGTATGTCCTTTCATTGCAGCCTTGCTTCCCATACTGTTTTTTTTGTTGCGTATACAGCGCATTACTGACGCCTCCAATCCGGTTGGTGCATTTTAATGAGCAATTTTTATTTCTTCATTACAAGGATGTCCGGCATGATGTTGGAGCCTATAACCTCATAATGGTAATAGTACACATCCCTGTTCAGTACAATGCCGTAATGATCGGCCAGATAGTCCACGTCGGGCGGATAGCTGCCTTCAATGGCATAGCATTGGACAGCTGCACGCCGGATCGCATCCTCCAGCATTTCCATGCTTTTGCCGCTGGAGCTTTGCCCCAGGCTGTCTATACCCCAATAGGCCGACAGGATGATGAACAATATCAATGCCGACACAAACAGTGTACTTGCGGTTGTTATATTTGGACGTAATTTCATATACCCACCGCCTTTTTATCTTTTCTTCCCATTTTCTTTCCGCACGCCAGACCGGGAGATTTCCCCTCCCAGACCGGTCAGCTGAAGGAGGACATGATGCTGATCAACGGCAGCATGACTGCAAGCAATATAATACCAACCACCAACGACAGGATAATTACCAGAACAGGCTCTATTGCGGAGGTTATTCTGTTCATATAGCGATCCGCTTCGTTTTCGTAAATATCGGCAAGCTTGTCCATGGTCTTTTCCAGCTCTCCGGTTTTATAACCCATATGCAGCATTTTAACAAAAAGGGCGGGAAAAATGCCAACCCTGTCCAATGCATCTGCAGGCTCCGCACCACTTCTGATATCCTTTTGGCAGGCTTCGATTCTCCGGGCCGCATAGGTATTTCCGATAATACCGTATACCATGCCAAGTGCATCATCAAAGGCCATTCCGCCTTTCAGCAGCATGGACATGCCCATGCTGAACCTGGCTGCAACCATCTTCTGAGGAATGTTTTTCATAAAAGGCGCCTTCATTTTGCATTCATCCCATTTTTCCCTGCCGGCCCTGGTCCGGACAAAGAGAATGCCCGCTGCGGCGAGGACGGCAATAACGGACAGGATCACCGGGGACCGGCTTCGAACCGTGTTGCTGATATCCAGCAGCAGCTGGGTTGCGGGAGGGATGTCCCCACCGGCAGAAACCAGTATTTCGTGAAACATGGGCAGTATCCTGAGGATCAGCAGCAGGATGATGCCTCCCATGAGTACCGACAGAATCACCGGATATGTGACGGCATTCTGTACTCTCCGCTTCAGCTTGTCCAGCTTGTCATAATATGCGGAAAGCCGTTCCAGTTCACTGTCCAGCGTACCGGCAACTTCCGCCATATGAATCATACTCACCAGATAGGACGGAAATACCCGGTATTTTTCCAGTGAAGCATGGAGGCCGAAACCGGCCAGAACATCCTGATAAATAGACTGGGAAAGCCGCTTTAAACGGGCATCACTCATTTCTTCGGCAAACAAGTGCATACCCTCCAGAAAAGGAATTCCCGACTTAAATATCAGGGAAAGCTGGTAACAAAAAAGTGAAAGGTCACCTGCACTCAGTTTGCCGTAGGGC
>JAEZMC010000231.1 GCA_023435805.1 Bacillota bacterium
CCGCAAGCGCGGCGGACCCGCACCTCTCCCAGACCACAGTAACCATGGACGGTGCTCCTTACACCCCTGGAACATTCAGCACGGAAGGAAGGCATACTTTAGCTGTAAATGCTGCCGATACGTTTGGCAACAGTGCGTCGCAATCCGTAACCTTTACGATTGACACAAGCGTACCGACAATTTCGGCTTCAGGCGCAACAAACGGTATCTTTAAGGTGAACAAGACACTTGCCATTACGGCAAACAATGCCGACGAACTGAAGGTCACCAGGTCGATAGACGGTCAGCCGGCCCAGAACGTTACTGTCTCGGCCCTGAGCGTAACAGTCAATCTTGATGCGGCTGCGAATACGACACATACCTATGTCGTAAAAGCGATTGCCACCAAAATTGTCGACGGACAGGTCAGAAGCGCAAGCTCGACGTATTCGGTCACAATCGACAAGAAGGCTCCGGTCATTACTTCTACCACATCTACAGTAACGGAATCAAGCACCATAAACATCACTGGTACTGTCAATGAAACGGTGGATCTGTACCTTGACAACGTATTGAAGAATCAGGACCTTCCCGCAGGTGCATTTACCTTTAGCGGAGTGGCGCTTGAACTTGGAAGCAAAACCTTTACGATCAAAGCGGTAGATGCTGCTGGAAATGAAGCGACAACGGATATCACCATAACGAGAAATGCACCAGCTCCGGTGGATCCAGGCCCTGGCGGTCCTGGCGGCGGTCCAATACCGATTGGCGGTGGAGCTGTCGGCGGAGGGGCGGCGCCCGCGCCTGCGACAACAGGCAGCGCAATACTCGCTCCGCTTGAAAGAAAGAACAGCGGCGAACTGAAGCCAGTTGACGAGCCAAACCCGGGAACGGCTGTAGATTCAGCAGAGAATAAGGCCATCGGCACATCCGGCGGAACGGTTTCCACCTCCGGTGGAGCATTCGGTCTGAAGATACCGGCAGGCGCTGTCAGCGGTAGTAACAATACCTTCAGGCTGGTCGTATTCGAGATCGATCCGAAATCGCCCCTTGCGCAGGAAGAAAAAGTCAAGGCAGGTACAATCAAGCTGGTATCCAAGGTCGTGGACTTTGGCACAACAGCGGATAAACTGCTGAAGCTGGTTACAGCAACCTTCCATTATGACAGGCAAGCTGTTACCAATGCGCAGAATCTCAGGGTATTCTACTGGAATGTACGCACCAATGCCTGGGTGCCCGTCGCCTCGGCCAATACCAGGATTAATGCGGCGGAAGGGCTTGTAGAAGCAGATCTGCAGCACTTCACGAGATATGCGGTAATGGAAGTCAAAAGTACACTTAAATTTGCGGATGTGCAAAAGCAGTGGTACGCGACTTATATAGACAGAATATCCGTGATGGGTATCACAACGGGTATCATTGACAAAGGAACCAGGGTATACAAACCGGATGCTCCGTTATCCAGAGCGGAATTTGTAACAATGCTGGGTAGAATGCTGAAACTGAGCGCGCCGAAACAATCCCTGTCGGCTTTCAAGGATGCTTCTTCCATTCCTTCCTATGCTGCGGGGTATATCAAGGCGGCTTACGCCAGGGGAATCATCAGCCCATATGAGGATGGGACCTTCAAACCGAACCAAAATATAACCCGTGAAGAGATGGCCGTAATACTGATAAAGGCAATGGGTCTGAAGGCCTCCGGAGATGCTACCGCCTTCAAGGATCAGGAGGATATCACCGCTTCTGCAAGGGCATATGTGGCCAAGGCGGTGGAAAAAGGCATCCTGTCGGGTAAGCCCGACGGTAAATTCCATCCGGCGGATCCGTTGACCAGGGGTGAAGCAGCGAAGGTCATTATTGAAATGGTAGAGGTGCTGGGGACACTCTAAAATCCCGTTAGAGCCATCAATTATGCTGATACAGCATTCCTGAATATAACGAGGCAATAAAAATGTCCCCCACCTCCTGGCTCTTTTGCTTTCGCAAAAAGTCTAGGGGTGGCGGGTACCGTTTTGGTTTTCAGGCGGTGAGCATATCTCCCGTCCTGGATGCATGGGCGAGCAGCAAACATAGTTTGCGACCAGCCTCGTTGAAACGCCGCTGAGGTAATGAAATTTTTCTACATTCGAAAAATTTCATTTTGAACCGAAGCGTTATAACGAGGCAATAACTAATTTTGTAAGTGCCAGGAGTAAACGCTAATATGTTCTAGGGACAACACCTTTTGCTGTGAACTATGCAAATGTATAGTCAGCAAGAGGTGTGTTTCTTTTTTGCCATACATCCTTAAGTGCTTGGAAATACAACCGGAATAATGGAGCTGATGGTCTGAATAGTTACGCTTTACTATAAATATAGTAATATATTGTAATTGATTCTGTTGAACTATGTCGAAAGAGCTGATAAAATTGTATCCGGAGAAAAGTTGAGAAGGAAATGAACATGATTTTTACGATAGCATTATGGGTAATTGGAATATCTATTTTCTTTTCGGATAGACATAATAAAATAAACAGATGGTTTGCCTATTGCTATCTACTGGCTTCACTGGGTACTTTAAAAGAGTTTTTTATAGATGAGGTTGCACCTGTACTTGTCGTCAGATATCCCCAGGTTGAAATGGCTGCTTATGTAACAGCCAACAGTTATGTAACAGCATTTTTGTACCTTTTCTCACCTCTTTGCTTCATCACTTTATCAATGAAATTTTCTGATCTGGATAAAGATAATAAAAAGGTGTTCATTTTCGTTCAGCTATTTACGGCTCTAATAATATCAATATACTTACTTATCTACTCGCCTGCACAATTTAAATTTTATCAGCTAAACAGAATAGATTTTTGGTATTGCATGTCTGCATACAATGTTGGGTACGCAATAATAGGTTCTTTTTTCATGATCCGAAATGTTAAAAAAGAAGCCGCATATGAGATACGGAGAAGAAAAAGGATTATTCTAGAGGTTCTATTGTTGCCGTACTATTATTGTTTAATAACTATTTTTATCATTCATACGTTGGAATTCAACAGCTTGGAAAAAATATGGAAGGGCAACATCTATCTTGTAGCTGCCATTTTGATATTTTATATCTATATAGCATACAAGGAAGGATTTATGGGGGTTAAAATCTCTTTTACCAAATATGATTGGAATTCTGAAATGCAGTCTGTAAATACAAGTACCCAGTATATTAATCATATGCTGAAAAATCACGTTACAAAAATAAACTGGTCAGTTGATAACATCAAAAAAAAGTTGGAAGACCATCAGCTGGAAGAGCTTGATATCATTGAAAGGACTACAAAACAGCTTATAAATTTTACTGAAAAAACCAATAAGTGTCTTTCGCCAAAAATGGCCGGAGATGATCTGTGCTACTCCACAAATCTTATATACGAAGCGATTGAAGCTTGTAATTTGCAGAATAATAAAAATGTTTCAATAACAGTAGAGAATAAGGATGAGACATACATTATTTGTGATGCACAAAGTGTGACTGAAGTGATACATAATATTATTTTGAATGCATTTGAAGCTGTTGCGCAAAATGGGCACATTAAAATTTCCTCTTTCTATGATAGAAAAAATTTCTGTATTGAAATAGCCGACAATGGGATTGGTATCACGGATGAGCAGATGAAGCAAATTTTCAAACCGTTCTACACAACGAAAAAAAACAATGTTAATTTTGGTGTAGGCTTGCCCTATTGTAAAAATGTTATGCAAGTTCACAATGGTTCAATAGAAGCTTTCAGTGATAAAGATACAGGCACAAGATTTATTTTGCACTTTCCTTTGAAACGCTTAAAAAGTAAGGAGCTTGCAGCGAATGGATAATACGATAAAAGTATTGATTGTTGAGGATGATGAAGACTTTGCCTTTCTGATCAAGCAGCATATTGCAAAGGAAACGGATATAGAGTGTGTAGGTATAGCAAGAAACCCGGAGGATGCAGTACGATTATCCTGTGAACTTTTACCGCAAATAGTAATAATGGACTTAAACTTATCCATATCAGATTTGGACGGGGTGGAGGTTTCTAAAAATATAAGAATACAAACTGATGCAAAAATAATCATCCTGACATCATTAGAGTCTGTTGAAATAGTCGAACATGCTGTTAAGAAGGCGTTTGCATCTGATTACTTATTTAAAAGTCAGTTTTCTATTTTAAGTGATACGATACGCCATGTAGCAAAAGGGACCACTCCACATCAGATTCTTATCAGAAGGTTGATTTTAGAGGACTTGTCTGCAGCAGAGAAAAGTATCCTTGAATTAATGATAGGCAAAGATATAGGAATTAAATCTGCGAACAAAACGATTTCAAATCAAAAGACAAGTATTTTAAAAAAGCTGGGCTTGAAAAATTCAAATGATTTAATAAGGCTTTTGAGATAAGGGAAAAACCTGATA
>JAEZMC010000245.1 GCA_023435805.1 Bacillota bacterium
TCCGTTGTTTACTGCGCTGATGATTGCCGGCGCATTTGTCAGAATACCGTTCCCGCTTCTGCCTGTTACGCTGCAGGCATTTATCTGCGCACTTGCCGGTCTGATCATTGGTCCCAGGCTTGGCGCCTTATCCATGGCCGTTTATGCGCTCCTGGGCCTGACAGGTGTACCTGTGTTTGCGGAAGGCGGTGGTTTACAATATATTTTTAACAAGACCTTTGGTTTTATTCTGGGCTTTATAGCCGGTGCTTACATCATCGGAGTCCTGGCACAAAAGTTGAAAAAGCTGTCAAAAGCAGCAAGCCTGCTGGCTGTGATGACAGGCCTGATTGTCATATATGCCGTCGGTGTGACCTATATGCTGCTGATCATCCGTTTTTATCTGGGAAATACTCAAATCGGCGTCCTGTATGTGCTGTCCGCAAACATACCCTATTTCGTAAAGGATATGGTACTGTTCACAGTGGCCGCCCTTGCCGCAACAACCATATTGCCCGTCATGAACAGGCTGAAGTCTCAATAAACCCGTTTGATCATATCGTCAAATTGAAAGAGAATGTTTTTTTCTTCCATGCCCCGGTCTTGTATATAGCGGAAAACATCCTGCACTTCTTTTGAGGTGAATGTTTCTTTACAGTCGCTGCAATAATACACCGGCGAGTTGGCCAACGTGACCAACTTGCCTTTTATCTTTTTCTGTGCGTTAATGCAGTGAATCGTTGTATTTTTGCCGCAGAACAGACATTTGATGATTTTCATACAGTTGATCCCCTTTATGACGTTATTATTCATTATTCAACACAATGATGTCATTCTCTAAAACAGGATCCGCACCAAGCTTCCGGCAGAGTTCAGCCTGTCTGTCCAGAATATTGCGGGCTTTTTCTCCTGTCTGCACCTCAACGTAGGATTTTTCCAGTATTCTGACCGGTATTGCCGTCAGACTGGTCAAAGCGGTCCCGCTATATTTCATGTCAATAATAAAAGATTCCATATTTTCGGGATCATTCTGATCAAAAAGAAAATTGCCCATGCTGTATAAAATGGGTTTGCCCTTATACAACTCCATTCCCTGGAATTGATGCGGGTGGTGTCCGAGTATCATGTCGGCACCGTCGTCGATCAATTTATGCGCAAACTCCACTTGCTCGGGAGTCACCTTAAAGCTGTCCTCAATTCCCCAATGCAGCGATACCGCAATTAAATCCACCTGGCTTCTGAGTTTCAATATGTCTTCCCGCACAGTCTCGTATTTTCTTGGAACAACACCGGACTTTTTTTCACCTGCCGCGAATGAAAGATAAGGATTCCCCGCAAATACGAGCTCGGCCATGTCCGTATAAGCCAGCAGTCCGATGCGCAGGCCGTTTTTTTCCATTATGGCGGGCTCTCTGGCCTCAGAAATATTCCGGCCTCCTCCGGCATGTGCAATAGCGTTCTCCTCCAGAATGGACATGGTGTCGAACAAGCCCTTTTCGTAATAATCCAGCATGTGATTGTTGGACAGGCTTATCAGATTGAAGCCGGCGCTCGTCAGTGCACTCACCGCTTCCGGTTTGCCTTTCAGCACAATTTTCCTCTTACTGTCAAGGCTGTGTGTGCTGGATGTCAGCGGTGACTCAAGGTTGGCGAAAACGACGTCCCCCTGCTTCAGCAACGGCGTGACCAATTCAAAGGCCTTCTCATAGCTTCCGGCCTTTTGCAGCCTCATACCCACGCCTCTGCCGAGCATAATATCGCCTACGGCCATGAAACGCAGCTCAGGCTGTTTTTCCTCAGCTGCTTTTTCACCGGCAGTTTCTGAAGTGCTTCCTGCGGCTGTACCTGTCCCGCCGGCAGCTTCCGTTGTTTCCGTCGAATGCTGTAATGTTGAACCTTGTTCAGTTGCACCGTTTGCTGCCGTCTGTTCCTGAGACGCATTCCTGCTGCTTTCCGTAGATATATCCCGCATAAGACCCGCCGGTACGGCGTCATAATAGTCAAGCACTGCATATGCGCCTGCAACCAGCAGCAGCATTACCACTGCAACTGCAACTGCAATCCGTAATTTCATTTGACCTCCAAAAATAAATGATTTTCTAACTAAAACCGGTTTATCGAAATCCTGTCTATTCCGCTTTTTAGTTTAAAAGTAGCGGAATTCCGGCCGGATATTTCCTCATCATAACCAATTGACGCATATTCCGCATCAGAAGTTTCACCTGCAGCTTATTCAATCGGAAAGTCATCCGTAAATACAGCCCTCAGGTATTTGGGCATTTGCATGTCCAGACTTCCTGACGGGGCATAAAAGCAAAAAGTTCCTGGAACCTGATATTCCGCCTTTACCTGAATGTTCCCCATTCCGGTTTCAACCGCGGTACCGTCCGTCAGCCTGCCTGCCAGCATCCGGACATTCCCTTCCTTCAGGCTGCACAGCAGTTTGCCTTCAAATCTGTTGAGCTCAACATCCAGTATATCCGCGCGGATATGCAGCTCTCCCTTCATATCGTCAAACGTCTTTACCGCGCCCTGTTTGCATGTGATTTCGATTTGTCCGGTCTTTTCCGGTATATAGACCCGAAGAGAAAGCGTCCCTTCCGTCCGGTCTCCGCCGGTGTAACGGCTTTTAAAGCACACACCATCCTTGCCGGGTTTCAAATTGTATCGAAAGCGTTTCAGTTTCCCCTCCAGCTTCGTGTCTGTGTACGAGCCGGTTACGCATGCCGTATATTCGTATTTGACTCCCTGTCCGCTCCAGCGGTATATTTCCAGCCTGCAATTTTCGCAATCCAGCTTCA
>JAEZMC010000286.1 GCA_023435805.1 Bacillota bacterium
CCAGCTTGATATTTGACAGAATACGGCTGATTGTCGAATAGCTGACATCAATTATGATGATTCCGACATTTTCAGCTGTATTTGCGTTCTTAAAGAGCCTCAGCATTGATAGTGCGTATTTATTTACACTGGAACTCTGAATCCCTTCGCTGTAATCTATCCAGACCGGCCTGCCGTCTGCTTCATCCACCTTTTTGTACCAATCTGTCGCCATGACTGCATCCATATCCGGGGGCGAGCTCATATCGCCCAATGCCATGCCGGTATTATACAGTATTTTCGCACTTATATCCATTGTAGCGCTATTAATGCTGGTAATCACTGCCGCCGCATCCTGCTGTGCGACCAGTACATCATAATCACCCATCATATCCCAGTTGATACGACTCAGCTCCTGCAGGGAGGAATTGGCCAGCAGCTGCATGGATGTGTTCTGCGCCTTTTCCAGGAAGACGTCGAAATAGTTCGAGGTTTGCAGCGTCGCCGCCATGACGCTGTCCTCCGCGCTTTTCGTAAGGTTTGCCGCGGCGGTTCTGGTGGAAATAAAGCCTATTGTTGAAACCGGGATGATAATCAACAACAAAAACACAGCCACCATTTTTGTTAAAATACTTTTTGTAGTAGTCAGATCGGCCAGAATGGATTTGAAATTCAGGTTGTTTCGGAATTGTTCTTTAGGATGTTGGACGGGCTTAAATTTGTTCTTTGTGTTGAATTTGGAAAGTAAGTTTTTTAGCATGACTCCTCCGGAACTCAGAATATTTTGACTTATTAAAAAAATTATACCATAATGGTTGTGTTACGACAATAAATGTATAAAATCGACTTTTTTTGTTTTTTTAGTTTTCAGTCTATTTTTCTATTCTCGCCGCAGCTGCCCATATTTGTCGACCATGGTCTGTGTAACGGCATTTTCACGGCACAGCTCGGCATAAAAATCCCCGCTGCTTCTGACTGTCCGTTTCTGCGTTTCATAGTCGGTTTCCACCAGGCCGAAACGGGCAGACTCGCCTTCCAACCATTCAAAATTGTCCATCAGCGTCCAATGATAGTATCTTTCTACCGGTATGCCCTCCCTGCATAGCTTTGATACCTCACGCAGGTGGCTGTATATATATTCGGTCCTGAACGAATCCTTTGCGTCACATGTGCCATTCTCGGTAATCCAGATGGGCTTCCCGTACTTTTTGTAATAATGCCGGCAAATTCTGGCCAGGCCTTCGGGATAAATCTCCCATCCCAGGTCATTCCGCGGTTTGCCAGGCATTGTATCATCCTTGAAGCCTTTAAAGTGTACGGCACTGCGGGTGTAATAATTGATACCCAAAAAATCGCAGTAACAGCCCCTGCCGGCAGGAGCGCCAAAGCCTACAGGCGGGATCAGAAATCCTCCTGTCATGGATTTCATAATGGCATCCTGAAAAACATGCTGCAGCAGCCTGGCTGCAATAAAATCCAGAGGGTTTCGGGAATAGGGATCGAATACGCGCAAATGGTTGGCTACACCCACCATGGTTTTACCATCAAAGCCTCTCTTCCTCCGGATTTCGTGTATCGTCCCGTATGCGGCGAAATGACACAGTGCCAGGTTTTTAAACACCTTCATGGCAAGCCTGAAATCCTTTTTGCCGGGAGGCCATATACCGTAAAAATAACCGCTGGTAACATATACATTGGGTTCATTAATGGTGATGTACTCGCTGACCAGATCTCCAAGTTTATCCACCACGTATCCGGTATACCTTTCGAAATACTCAACGGCTTTACTGCTCTCAAACTCACCCTCGGCAGCAAACCAAAGAGGGTGTGTAAAATGATGGAGGGTTACCAGCGGCCGAATGCCATTTTCCAGCAGCAGACTGATTTCATTCCGGTAATGCCGGACAGCCCCCTCATCAAAGCAGCCCTTCTCAGGCTCAATCCTGCTCCATTCCAACCCCATGCGGTAGACCTTGTGGTTGAGCTGCTTCATTAACCCGATGTCTTCCACATACCTGTTCCAATGGTCATTTGCTCTAATGCAGGAAGTACCGTCCTTAATTTTTCCCTTGAGGCACCAGTCATACCAATTGTTGTTTATATCACCGCCCTCGATTTGCGTTGCAGCTGTTGCGCTGCCCATGAGAAAATGGTCCGGAAGCTTGAATGGCTTCATTTCACTCACCCTCTTTTTCCCGGCGTATTACCGCACCAGGGGCTATTTCAGATAAAACACCTCTCGCATGGGTTTGATCGGTTCCTCATTATTAAAGTCAAAGGACCCTTCCACCATTTTTGAAGTAATAGCATTCCAGCGTTTGCAGACTTCGCTCTTCGCTATGTATTCATTGGCGGCCTTTACATCATCACATTCATAGCAGTAGAAAAACTGTACTCCGTTCTGAAATATGGAATAGTTACGAATACCGGCCCTGCTGTGCTCTTCAAGTATCTCAGGCCAGGGCTCCAGATGCATTTTTACATATTCCTCGAGATATTCTTCCTTTACATTCCATGTCCAGGCAAATTTGTTGCTTTCGGCCATTTCTGCACCTCCTTGTTGATTTAAATAATATGTATTTATTTACCGGCATATTAAATTATACCTTGAATAATATGGTACCGCAATATTGCAAAGCAATAAGGCAAATGCTACACTAGGTGTGATGAAATCAAACGATGGTACTGTTTCATCTTCTATTTGCCCGGCAACATCCATTGAAAACTCTCTAACTACTATCTGGAGGCATGAATATGAATAGATTCAAAAATTTGACACCCCTACTTAAAAGCTTTGTGGAAAAAGGACCTGCCGGCTGCGCATGTTCCGTCATACAGCACGGGGAGTTGAAATATCAGGAGTTTTTCGGCTATGCTGACGTTGAAACCAGGACTGCGATCACACCTGACACACTCTACCGGATTTTTTCAATGACGAAGGTTATTACCTGTACCGCGGCACTGAAGCTATATGAGCGAGGCCTGTTTCTGCAGAACGATCCGCTGGAGGAATACCTTCCTGAATTTAAAAACCTCCAGGTCTACAGGTATACAGCAAACAATTCCTTCAGCATTTCACCGGCTGCATCCTCCATCCGGATAAAAGACCTGTTTGCCATGACCTCCGGGCTGACATATGACGGTGATGATACGCAAACTGCGCGTGAAGTAACCAGGTTAATGAAGGGACTGCACAAGAAGGAGGATGAAGGCGAGAAAACCGATCTGCGCACCTTTGTCCGGGCGCTGGCCTCCATCCCGCTATCCTTTGATCCGGGCACCCACTGGCGCTACGGTCTCTCACACGATGTTCTTGCAGCTCTTGTGGAAGTCGTTTCCGGCAAAAAATTCGGCCAATTCCTGAAGGAAGAAATTTTTGATCCGCTTAAAATGAACAATACCTTCCACCGGCTTCCCGAAGACAAGAAACATTTGCTGTGCAGCTTCTACAGACGGTCGGAAGACGGAAGCCTGACCAAAAGCGTGGAAATGGACAGGCATACCCGGCCCGATGACATCTTTGAAGGCGGCGGCTCCGGCCTTTTATCCACCATTGGCGATTACGGCCGTTTTGCCCAGATGCTTGCACAAGGCGGAGAACTCGACAGTGAGAGGATTCTTGGTAAAAAGACGGTTCAATTGATGGCTGCCAACCATCTCAACCCGCTTCAGCTCGCCGATTATAACTGGGATCATCTGGCCGGCTACGGGTACGGCCTTGGCGTGAGGGTACTGATCGATCCGGCAGCAGGCGGCTGCAACGGCACACCGGGAGAATTCGGCTGGGCAGGCATGCTGGGCACCTGGACATTAATGGATCCGAAGGAGGAGCTGTCCATCGTCTATATGCAGCAAATGCTGCCGAGTTTCGAAGCGTTCCATGCTCCCAGGATACACAATGTGGTTTATGCCGCATTATAACGCGTTGGTCATTAGAAAATCGTTCGGCTGCTAGTTCAAAACCCCCGGAGTTTTATCGACACCCCGGGGGTTTTTTATTGAACGGCTTATTTCGTCATTTCTTTGACCAGGCTTTTCCGGTAGGCTTCACTTTCCCAATTCCGGATAAAATCGATATCCTTCTCCGACATTGTTTTAAGCGGCAGGGATCTCTTTCTGATTTCATTGACGACATAAATACAGGCCAGAAGCGTTTCCTCCATGGTCTGCGCTTCAGCCGGGCTGGTTTTGTATATTACCTCGCCGGTCTCCACAATGATGTTCAGTTTGTTTTCCAGACTGTTGAAGGCAACACCGCCGTTCAGGTATACGAACTGATCCGGGTAGAGAACCACCTCGTTAAAAAATCCGGGTCCGAGCTGTCCGTTTTTGATGAAATCCCTGATGTAGCCGGTCTTGCTGATTGCCGTTTTTTCATCCACATGGAACAGCTCAATGGCCGGAAATGCCTCTTTGATGCCCAGATAGGACCGGATGGTTTCATTCACTTCACTGTGCAGCTTTACGGCCTGAGCACTGTCATCGGTTGTTACAATCAATCCGTGATTTTCCATAAAGAAAACCTCCGGTTCCTGACCGGTATGTTCTTTGCATTCCCTTATCGCTTCCTGAATTTTCAGCGTAAGGCAGAAGCCCGGGTTAATATATGGGATCCACACCGTTCTGTAAGCTTTGCCGCTGAATATCTTCGCCACCAGCTCACGTCCATTTTTAATACAGGTCAGTATATTGGCATAGACGGAGTGGGTATGAATCACATGCTTTTTCAACACGGAGTGGAAGCCTGCCTCAACAGAAGGCCTCAAGGGCTTGAGCCAGGGTACCTCTACGGTACATTTCCTTGCCATGTCGGCGCTTTCTTTTTCGAAGTCGGTATCCACGCCCAGGTCTACGTTCTCATAATACTCCTTGAGTTTATTGTAGTCGATGATCACATAGCCTTCCGCAGGCGTAATTTGCTTCAGCTTGCAGCCGGAGGCCTTAACCGCCATATACCGGTCATCCAGCTTGACGGAGGTATTGCCGCCCCCTCCCTGCGTATAATCGATGGGAATTCCGACTTCCGTGGATATATACTCCAGCTCCTTCAAGCCGTTTTCAAACTTTTTAAAATCCAGCTCTGTCATCAGATTTACCTCTTTAACAATACTTTTTCTTCATAATCTTTTACGTTTTCCAGCCAGGCAGCTCCCACAGGCGTTTTCATATCCAGACAATATTTGTCCCATACCGCGCCAAAGGGCAAGGTCTTGAACTCTTCCATCAAAGCCAGCCTGTCGCCGTAGTTGCCTTTGTTTTCGGCCCCTGTGATAAGTAAGGTCGGCTCCAGCATGGCAAACAGGATGGATTTCAGCGCCGCCCTTGTCCCGGCAACCCAGGCGGTGATGCGGTTGATGCTGCCGTCAAAGAAATCCAGTGCATAATATACCCTGTCAAAAGCGTTGCAGCGTTTGACTTCCTGCGCAACCGCCACCAGGTCGTCATTCAGGATGACAACATGATCGCTGTCCCAGCGCACAGGCCTGGATACATGCAGAAGAAGATCATCCGCAAACAGCAGCGCGGAGGAAATTTTGTCCGCAACACTTTCTGTCAGGTGGAAATGCCCCATGTCATAGGTCATGGTAACGCCGTTTTTCAGTGCATAGCCCATGACAAATTCATGCGAGCCGGCCGTATAGGATTCAACGCCGATTCCGAAAAGCTTGCTCTCCAGCGCATCGATCAGGTACCTTCTGTCATACCTGACACCCAGTATTTCATCCAGTGATTTTTTCAACTGTGCCCGATAACCCAGACGGTCGGCCGGAATGTCCTTCATTCCGTCCGGTACCCATATGTTCATAATGCAGGCAGTTCCAAGCTCCTTACCGATATCAGCCGCAATTTTCCGGCAGGCATTCACATGATCTACCCAGAATTTTCTGATCTTTTCATCCTTGCTTCCCAGCGTGAAGCCGGTAGCCGCCATCGGATGCCCGAAGCAGGTAGGGTTGAAATCGATGGCTACGCCCAGCTTTTTTGCCCAGTCGATCCATTTTCTGAAATGCTCCGTCGTAATGGCATCACGCTCAACAACCATGCCGTCCGTCTCTGCATAGATGGCATGAAGATTGACACGGTGCTTTCCCGGTATCAGACTGAAGGCTTTTTCATAATCTGCACGGAGTTCGTCACCGTTGCGCGCCATTCCCGGATAGTTGCCGGTACTGAGGATCCCGCCCGATGTCCCGCCCGATGTAACTTCGAATCCGTTCACATCGTCGCCCTGCCAGCAGTGCAGTGATATCTGTCTGTCCTTCATTTGTTCGAGCACAGCGTCCGTATCCACACCAAATACAGAATAGGCCTTCCTGGCATATGTATATCCTTCCAGGACTCTTGCTTCCAATTCGTTATTCATCGAATCCATCCCCCCGCTTTTTATGACAATAAACATTCTGTTTTTTATCCGTTACACGTTAATTTTAAAAACCTGCCATACGCATCATCCCATACGGCGGTATCTACCGGCGTATATTCCACTGCGGGGAACGAATGTCTCACAAGCTCTCTGCCTTCCTGCAGGCTGCCCAGTTCACCCAGCGCGATCAGTTGTGCGATCAGATTGCCCGTTGACGTAGCCTCAATAGGGCCTGCAGTTACCGTGCGGCCAATTGCATTGGCTGCAAACTGGCATAATGTGGTATTCTTGCAGCCGCCGCCCACAATGTGCAGTACCGGCAGCCGGTAGCCCAGGATTTCCTCCAGGCCGCTCAGCGCAAACCTGTATTTCAGCGCAAGGCTTTCAAGGATACAGCGCACTGCGGCCGGTTTCGTTTCAGGCGGCTTCTGGTCGGTCTTCAAACAATAATCCCGTATTTTGCCCATCATCTGTCCTGGCCTCAAAAAGCTGCCGTCATCCGGGTCGATCAGTGAGGCAAACGGATCTGCAACGGCAGCGCCAGCCTCAAGCTCATCAAAGCTCATTGGCTCTCCGGCTTTGTCCCATTCCCTCTTGCATTCCTGATACAGCCATAAACCCATGATATTTTTCAGCAGTCTGGTTTTTCTGCCAAATCCGCCTTCATTCGTATAATTCAATTTAAAGGTTGCTTCATTAATGACTGGTGACGGAGCTTCAACACCCAGCAGCGACCAGGTTCCGCTGCTCAGGTAGGCATACCTTTCCTCACGGGTCGGTACGGAAACTACTGCGCTGGCGGTATCATGCCCCGCTACAGCCACCACGGGTATCCGGTCCGTTCCCATCTCCGCCGCTACTCTTTCCGAAAGCCTGCCTGCCACGGTTCCCGGATCGACAATACTCGTCAGAATATTGGTGGGGATCCCGAATTTTTCAAGGAGGTCAGTGGCCCAATCCGCCTTTACTGCATCCAGCATTTGAGAAGTGCTTGCAATGGTATACTCGGTGCTCTTCTCACCTGTGAGGAAATACCGCAACAGATCAGGGGTAAACAGCATTGTTTCGGCCATTTCAAGGATGGAAACCCCGCTCAGCTTCATAGCAAGAAGCTGGAACAGAGTATTGAATTCCATAAACTGAATGCCCGTCCGTCCGTAAATTTCCTCCGACGGTACTATTTCAAACGCTTTGCCGATAATACCTTCCGTCATCGCATCCCGATAATGAAAAGGATTTCCAAGCAGTCTGCCCTTCCTGTCCAGCAGGCCGAAGTCAACTCCCCACGTATCAATACCGATGGACGATATGTTTCTGAAGCCGGTTTTCACCCCTTTAAGGATTCCCTGCTTCATTTCATGAAAAAGCCTCAGGATATCCCAGTTCAGGCTGCCGTTTATCATAACCGGCTCATTGGCGAAGCGGTGAAGCTCTTCCAGCTTCAAGACGTTTCCGTCATATGTTCCTGCAATTGCCCTTCCGCTGCTTGCTCCGTAATCAAATGCAAGCATGTTCAGCATAGAACCACCTCAATTCAGAAATTATGTTGTCCTTCTCCTCATATTATATAAGAGATTGCTGCAAAAAACTATCAATTCCGCCGTCAGCCCAGCAAATGAGCTCCCGGCGGAAGGTCGCACAAATGCTGAAAAGCGACTTTTTTGCTGCGGAATCATAATATATTTTATAGAAACATGTATAACAATTCATTGGTATATGTTATTCTTTTATTAGGGATTATTACAATTTACCAGCATCGCACCGGAATATGACTGATTGGGAGCAAACATGGAAAACTACCCGGTACTGAAGGGTGACACGCTTTTCAGAGACAATGAGCTTGTATATATCAACCGTTCTGACGAGCTTGCACAATACTGCAATGTCATACACAAGCATGATTTTATTGAGCTGGTATGCGTTATTTCCGGCAGCGGCTTGCACAGGGTAGCAGATAAGGAATATGAGACGACAAGAGGAGACCTTTTTGTCATCAATTGCGACGTACCACACGGGTTTTTTCACAGTCCGGATTCCTTGGACCCGCTCATTGTATTTAACTGTGTTTTCCTTCCCCAGTTCCTGGATCTGTCGCTATTCAGCGCCAGCCATTTTGAGGAAATTACCTCTTCGTTTCTGTTTAAATCACTGGTGCCGGAGAGTTTCACCCCCAACCCGGATTTGAAGCTCAGCGGTGCCAGGTTTTTAGAAATATCGGACCTGTTTGAAAAGATGTACCTGGAATACAAGCAGATGAACAGGGGCTACCCGGACATCATACGGGCTTATCTTATCGAGGTCATCGTAAAGATATTCCGGTATATGCCTGAAAGCACCGGGAAAGATTTTGCAGGGCGAAACACGGAGCTTGTCCGGAAGGCTATCGAATATATGAAGCTGAACTACCGTTCGGAGATTTCACTTTCAGACCTGGCACTCCGTTCTTTTATCAGTAAAAACTATTTCAGCCGGCTGTTCAAAGAGGTGACCGGAACCAATGTAAGTGATTATATACAGTACCTGAGAACGGAAAAGGCTTGCAGCCTGCTGAAAACAACAGATATGAAAGTGGCGGATGTCGCGGAACAGACTGGATTTGCCGACATGAAGTTTTTTTATGAAGTATTTAAAAAAATCACCGGAAAAACTCCGGGTGAATACAGGAAAACAGGAGGATGCATCTGATGGGGGAATATAAGAGGCGCTTTGGTGACAGGTACGACGGAAGGCGTATCAGGACATTGGATTCATTTTACAACATCATACCTTTTATTATGAGAAGCAGGGTCGATTCTCAGAACTATTTCGAGGACAAAATCGAGATCAGCCATACCGAAGCCTTTTTACGGCGTAAAAGGAAAGAATGCGATACCAGCATCGGACTGCTGCATATACTGATAGCCGCAATGGTCCGCACCATAGCCCTCCGGCCGGCATTAAACCGCTTCATAGCCGGCCAGCGTATTTATGCGCGCAACGAGATACTCGTATCGCTGGCCATCAAAAAGGAATTAAAGGAAGACAGCCCGGAAACCACCATCAAGCTCAAGTTTGAACCGACTGACACGCTGTTGCAGATAGCAAATAAAATCAACACGCAGATAGAAGAAAACAAGAACCTGGATACAAAAAACTCGGCGGACAAAACAGCTCGCTTGTTTATGAAGTGCCCCGGTATGCTTGTAAAATTCCTGATATTTATCATCAGGCTTTGCGACTACGTGGGCAAAATGCCGCGGGTTATCAACGAGGCAAGCCCCTTCCATACAAGTTTTTTCATTACCGACCTGGGTTCTCTGGGTATCCAGCCCATTTACCACCACCTGTACGATTTCGGCACGACATCATTTTTCATTGCTTTCGGAACGAAGGTGAAGGAGAAGGTCATCGATACAACCAACAACATCGTTGACAGAAAATTCATCAAAATCAAGGTGGTAACGGATGAACGGATTGTTGACGGATTTTACTACGCCTCCGCCTTCAAGCTTTATAAAAATCTGATACAGCATCCTGAGAAGCTTGAAATTCCGCCCGAGGGCATCATTGCCGATGTGGACTAGCAATAAGGGCGTGAACCGGTTCGTACATGATTCACGCCCTTTCGGCCTGTTTTATTTATATGTGTGCTATGGCCTGCTTTCCAGCAGAGAGCAAAGGAATGCCAGTGCAAGTCCCTGCCCCCAGCCCTGTATGCGTTTGGTGGGTACTCTCTTATAATCGTCGGCATTCAGCATGACCGCCGTACCGGCTGAAACGTTCCGGACGGTTCCGTCCTCTGCTATGTTGTTCAAGACTCCGTGCAACGCCTTTTGTACATATTTGGCATGCAGCGGGTGTCCCCAGACGACCAGAGCGGCAGCAATACCTGCGGTTGCGGAGGTTTCAGTATAGGAAGCTGCATCGTCCAGGATGGTATGCCACATTCCGTCCTCAGCCTGAAGCCTTACCAGTGCGCTGAGCTGGTCTCCCAACGCACCGCCGAGCTGCATCCACATCGGGTTAAGGTAATTAAGCATCCTGTAAGCCCTTACCATGGTATAAGCCGCCCAGGCGTTAGCCCTCGCCCAATGGATTCCGGACAGGTGATTCTTCTGAACATTGTCCCAGGCATGATAAAACAGGTTCGTCTTGTCATCCTGCAGTAATTCCTCATGCCAGTAATACTGATTCAACGCATCATCAATATATGCCTTGTTGTTCATCTTAAAGCCCATCCTCAGCAGGAAATAGGCCGCCATGAACAGTGTGTCCGCCCAGGCTTGCTCCGGAAAGTCATTTTTGCTTGAAACGGTGTGCTGGAAAACATTTTCCCCGAAACGCAAGGCGTCATTGTGAAGATATTCGGCCTTTCTGACGGCGATATCCAGGTATTTCCCGTCGCCGGTCGCTTCGTGCAGCGTAATCATGGCATGCCCCATCGCACATGCATTGACCATGAAATCCGGCAGACCTATTTCGATATATTCGTCCACCCACTTTACCAGGAAATCGATATATTCCTGCTTTTTCGTCACTTCCCAAGCCCTGCTCACACCGTAGAAAGCCACTCCGCCGGGCCAGTCCCAGGTAAAGTCGATGTTCATGGTTCTTCTGACAACCCGGTCGATGGTATCCAATATCTGTTTTTCGTCAAATTGTAGCTTTTGCATTTTATATTCTCTCCCTTGAAACCAGACGGGTACAAAGGACGCCCCGCCTCCATTATCCCTGATATGGAATAAGCCTATAATAGGCTTATTATAGGCTTATTCCTGTATGACAACTTTAACTGGCTCTGTTGATTACTTAAACCACTCTTTATAAATCTTTTCTTTTTCGTCCAGTATCTTCTGATAACCGCTGTTGAGGTAATCCTTGCTGAACTGTGCGTACAGAGACTCAAACTGGCTGGGTTTTGCGATGATCAGCTGGCTTGCGTACTGTTTGTACTTGGTGATCAGCGTCGGAGAATAGGTCGTCTGGTTATTGACCACTTCAGGTATGAAAATGTTCGGCGTAGCCACATTGTATGGCTTTCTCAGGAACTTGAAGTTGTCTTCCATGAGGTATCTGTACTCTTCGCCTGCAGGGCTCGGCTGAATCTGGAGGTTTGCCCAGTCGCTGCCCATATCGATGCCTTCAACAACCAGTGCATAGTAGTCCTTGTTATTGCCGTTGAGAAGCTGTTCATTTCCAACATAACCTGTGAGAACCTTTTTGCCGTTCTCCACTTTGTAGGTCTTTCCTTCAATACCCCATTGCAGAGTGCTTAGATTTTCAGGCTTGGCCATCCAATCAAGGAACTTCAGAACTTCAACAACATTCTTGGTATTCTTGTTGATACCGTTCATCAGGCCTACCGGCGGCGTATAGTAATAGCTTGTGGAAACCTGACCTGCCTTGTAGGTATACGGATAAAGGGTGGAAAGCTTGGCTGTCGGAACGTTCTTCATCAGCGCTGCTATGTAGCCGGCATCGGTTGTGATATATTCGCCCCAGATACCAGCGTAGCCGTTCATGAATGCGGATCTTGCCTTGGATCCGTCAGTGTCGAGCATGAATTCCGGACTTACCAGACCTGAATTGTACAGTCTGTTCAGGAACTGCAGTCTCTTCTTTTCCGGTTCCCAGGACAGTGCGGGAAGTGAAACGTCGGAATACATGTATTTTTCCAGATCCGAGTAGTTGGCCGGTCTGTATATCCAGTTGGCAGTAGCTGCATTGGTTGCGCCGGGGAGGTCCAGCGTCATGGGAATGACTTTGTTTGAGCCTATTTTGCCCGGATCCTTTGTTTTGAATGCAGACAATACGTCATACAATTCATCTGTTGTCTTCGGATTCTGCATACCGACCTTATCCAGCCAGTCTTGCCTGATCATGTTGACAAAGGTGGCATCTACAGGAATCGGTCTCTTTGCAGGGAGGAACCACTGTTTGCCTTTGATTTTACCATACTTGAGAACGGTTGCACCTTCATATTTTACATAGTTGGGAGCATACTGATTGACAAGGGACATGTCTATTTCCTGGAATACGCCCTGGCCCAACCATGCCATATAACCGTTGGATGCATCATACTCTGTGATGATGTCGGGAGCTGTGTTGGAGGCGATCAACAGATTGTAGGCTGCTTTTGTTCCATCCGGGTTCGGCCTGGCAATCGGTACCCATTTGATGTTGATGTTCAGATCCTTCAAAACCTCAGCCTTGATCCATTTTGCCCAATAGCTGCTGTCTGCAGGCTGCTGGCCCTGTCTGCCTCTTTCAAAGATAGGGATCTTGATCTCTGCTG
>JAEZMC010000321.1 GCA_023435805.1 Bacillota bacterium
ATAAAATAAAGGCAGTTGAAGTAGACCTCCAGCAAGCTGTCCATATCTGAAACAGGCGCTTTTCGAGACATCTGTTTGTCCATGCGGGCTGTAAATCCTTCCAGCAGCTCATACAATTCCCCGGGACGCTCTCTGCGAACCTTATAAAACCCGTTTTTATCGACGTCCTCTGTCGCCAGCTGCTTAGCCGTATCCAAAAAATATTTGTAAAGACGGTTTACTGCTTCATATATTTCCGGCAGGTCCGGCTTTAAGCTCTTTTTCAATTCGAAAAACGCCCTTTTGGATAGCGCGCAGGAAAATATGTCCCGTGCGCGGTCAACCAGGTTGTGGGCTTCGTCGATCAGAAAACAGTAATCCCCCCGCTGTGTGAAGTAGCGCTTGAGGCATACCCTGGGATCGAACAGGTAGTTGTAGTCGCATATGATCACATCACATTGAAGGGATAGGTCGAGTGACAGCTCAAAAGGGCATACATTATGGAGCCTTGCATATTTTTCCACCGCAGCCCTGTCCAGAACCTCCTCCTCCAGTGCAGCTGAAAGAGCATATTTCACCCTGCCATAATAATCCTTTGCATATTCGCAGCTTTCGGCATCACATACGGCACTTTCGCAAAAACATATTTTTTCTTTGGCCGTAATGGTTACGGATTTCAGCCGCAGCCCTTTATTTCGCATATCCTCCAGCGCTTTTTCAGCCAGTGCCCGGGTCGTGGTTTTTGCAGTGAGGTAGAATATTCTGGAGGTGAGTCCTTCACCCAGTGCTTTCACGGCAGGAAACAGCGTGGCTATGGTCTTTCCCGTACCGGTTGGCGCTTGGGCAAACAGCAGTTCACCTTTTTTAACCGCATTGAATGCACCGACCGCCAGCTCCCGCTGACCCGGCCTGTAGTCCGGATAGGGGAATTCGAGGCTGCTAATGGAGAGATCCCTCATATCCCTCCAGCTTCGGCTCATATCCTGCCAGTGAAGATATTCTCCTGCCAGCGGAAGGAAAAAATCCCCCAACAATGCTGCAGTGCATTGGTCAGTAAAGGTTTTATCCGTCTTCTCATCCAACTGATAATAGGTCAGGCTTATTGCAATGTGATCAAGCCCGTACAGGCAAGAAAACATATAGGCGTAACATTTTGCCTGCGCCCAGTGCATTGGGTTGTAATCCCGGTCTACCAGCTCCAGAGACTGTGCGGTGGTTTTGATTTCATGTATGGTGAATCCGGACGCATCCTTCCATACGCCGTCAATCCGTCCGGTTACCTCAAGTATGGTATATTCGCCTTCGATCCGGAAAGAGACCGGAACCTCGGTTTCGTAAACAGTATCCGCGTCCAATGTGCCGAGCAGCCTTTTTCTTACTGCTGTATGGCCTCTGGTGCCTTCGGCGGCCCGGGAGGGAGAAAAGGCACCTGTGGAAAGATCGCCGGTGCGAAGGGTGTATTCAAGGAGTTCATGAACGGATACCGAAATGACATTTTTCCCTTGCATGTTTATAACCTTTCACTTTTTTACCGCATTTTACCTGGATGAACGGCTTTTTTACCGATAGCCAGGCTAAAATCGCGATTGCGGAGGATAAATTCTAGTATATCCCACCTGTGATGTTTGTGAAATAGAAATAATTCGTATAATATATAAGAAGTGGTTTTTATTTTCAACATTTTTTTCATCAAGGAGAGTTTACCGTGAATTTAAATAAGGCCAGATATGAGCTGACAGCGGTCAAACCTGACCAATATCCGGAGGGGAGCATGCCGGAGGTGGCACTGGTAGGCAGATCCAACGTAGGCAAATCCACCATCATCAATACGCTGCTCAACAGGAAAAACCTCGCCAGGGTTTCGTCGGAGCCTGGCAAGACAAGAGGGCTCAATTTTTACAATATCGACGAAGTGCTGTACTTTGTTGATTTGCCGGGTTACGGCTATGCAAAGGTTTCGAAGGATAAAAAAGGCTCCTGGGCCGGAATCATTGAAACCTACCTGAATACGCGCCGCCAGCTGAAGATGGTCATCATGCTGGTGGATATCCGGCACGCACCCAGCGAAGACGACAGGCTCATGTATGCGTGGATCGTGGAACATGGCCTCCCCCATGTGGTGGTTGCGACAAAGGCTGATAAAATAACGAGGAGCCAGGTTCAGGGAAAAGTGCAGGACATCAGAAAGGTGCTCGGTATCGGAACGGAGATCGAGGTCATACCCTATTCATCTGAAACGAAGCAGGGAAGGGAAG
Source organism: Bacillota bacterium (assembly GCA_023435805.1). Classification (GTDB taxonomy): domain Bacteria; phylum Bacillota; class Clostridia; order Acetivibrionales; family DTU013; genus JAEZMC01. Next base: position 2,235 of record JAEZMC010000321.1, read on the forward strand.
CGGTCTGGTCGGCCGTCAATGCGTCGTTGCAGGCTGTAAACGGGGGGGCGGAGGGACTTTAGCTATGCCGATCTATTCCTTCGAGCCGGTTGTGGATGATAAGTGCAAGGTCCTCATACTCGGCACCATGCCCGGTGTAGCGTCGCTTCAGAAGCAGCAGTATTACGGGTATGAACGCAACGCGTTCTGGCCTGTTATATACGGACTTTTCGGGATGGTACCGGATGAAGAATATGAAAAACGCAAGGCGTTCCTGCTCAAGCATAACATCGCGCTTTGGGACGTGCTTATGGCATGCGAACGGGTGGGGAGCAGTGACAGCGAGATCCGCAATCCCGTCCCGAATGATTTTGCATGGCTCTACCGGAGGTATCCGAATATCGGGGACGTTTGCTTCAACGGAGGGCCGGCGCGCAGATTGTACGCCCGTTTTATAGAAAAGCCCGGCGGGGATGGAATGACACGCACCTTCCATGATCTGCCCTCGACCAGTCCGGCGTACACGATTCCCTTTGAAAAAAAGCTGGAGCAGTGGCGTAACATTATTTTAAGGATTCTGTAACCAAATGTAACCTGCATTTTGGTATAATATAGTATATACTGCGGAAAAAGACTTAAAAAAACGCACAAACAAAAGAAAAAACAGGAGGTCTTGTATGAATCGTCGATTTAAAATCTCTGCTGTTACCGTTACGTTGCTTTTGATCATATCGCTCAGTCTGAATATCGTATTGGCCGCAGGACAGGGGGCCGAACCGGGCTCGGACCAGGATCCCATTGTCAGCAAGAGCTATGTGGATGCCGCGGTTACACAATTGACAGCAAAAATACAGTCGCTTCTGGAACAGAACGATGCGTTGAAAAACAAATTAGCGGCACAGGAACAGAACATTAAAACGCTTCAGGAGGAGCTGAAGGCTGTGAAAGCCGGATCTTCTTCAACCGGATCTTCTTCAACCGGGTCTTCAGGTGGCACGGGGAACACTGGTAACACCGGTACAACCGGCGGTGCGGCCGGTAGCTCAATCGGCAAGGCTACCGTGAATACAGCTGTTTTGAATGTTCGCGCACAGGCAAATACCACTTCCGCCATTGCCGGCAAGGTCTTGAATGGCGAAACGCTGACTTTGATTTCCAAACATGGCGACTGGTACAAGGTAAAGACTGCAAAGGGTATTACGGGTTTTGTAATGGCCAAGTTTGTTGTGGTGAAAAAGTAGAGCACCGTATCCATTGAACCTGACCAAAGCGCCCCTGCCCTGATCAGGGACGGTTCATATTTTAAAGCTTTGTCTGCACCAGATGGAAATTCTATTCCAATTGGTATATAATAAAACTGCTGTGCCAATGGGATTGGAGCGGCAGTTTTATTCATATGGGGGATCATACCGGTTGGCTTTTTAATTGACCAGGTTTTTGGAGGGATTGTTTGAACAGCTTAAAAGGGTTTAAAGTCATATCAAAAGTGAAACGCAGGCGCAGCTATAAAAGGATTCTGCTTGTTATACTGGCTGTCGCAATGCTGCAATTCATTGCTGTGGAGGCTCTGCTTATTGCAAACGGCAAATCCGATGAAGAAAAGAGGACGGATTTTCTGATCGTGCTGGGTGCCGCCATCAATGGGGAGACACCTTCATTAGCGCTGCAATTGCGGCTCGTGACGGCAGTGGAGTACCTGAAAAAATACCCGGATACCCATGTGGTGGTTTCAGGAGGACAGGGGCGCGGCGAGGATATTACGGAAGCGGAGGCGATGCGCAGGTTTCTGGTGGCCGGCGGCATTGATGAGAGCAGAATTCTGATGGAAAGCCGATCAACCAGCACAATGGAGAATTTTAAATACAGCAAACAGCTTATCGAACAAACAACTGGAAAAACCGTAACAGATATAACCTTTATAACCAATAGCTTTCACATTATGCGTGCCAGACTGCTTGCCGGAAGAAACGGACTGGAAGCCAGCGCTGTTTCCTGTAAAACACCTGGACAGGTAATCGTACAGATGTATCTGAGAGAATATCTGGCCCTTTTTAAATCACTGCTTGTCGACAGATAAGAAATACTGCAGCTATGTAAAAATTCTGTAATTTTATTTTTACAATTTGTTTAAAAAATATATAAAGAATCGTAATAAATAAGGGTTAATATAATATTGAAAGTCAATATGGCATAAATCAAACAGGATAGGAGGTTTTACCATGAATGACAGATATGATTATAATGGCTACTATAACGGCAACTTTGGCTATAAGCCGCCGAGAAGGAA